>CALXAD010000072.1 GCA_944386195.1 uncultured Clostridia bacterium | reverse complement strand
CCGGAAGATAAGCTGTACCCTCACTATGCGCCGCCTCGACTATTGCCTTTCCAAGGGGATGCTCCGAAAGCTTCTCTGCCGAAGCCGTATATCTGTAGAGCTCATTGTCATCAATACCGGACAGTACGCTCTTTACTGCCACAACATTCGGAGTTCCGTATGTAAGGGTGCCGGTCTTATCAAAGGCAAACATTTTGACCTTTGCAAGTCTCTCGAGGGCGTCTCCCTCCCTTACAAGAAAACCGTGTTTTGTGGAATTGCCTATGGCTGCCATTATGGCAGTAGGAGTCGCAAGCACAAGGGCACATGGACAGAATACTACAAGTATTGTGACCGAACGGATTATCTCATGTGTCACAAGATAAGTACCGATGGCAGCCACAAGAGCGATAACAACTATCCATGTAGCCCATCTGTCCGCAATGCCCACTATCTTTGCCTTTCCTGCATCAGCGGACTGTACGAGCTTTATCATCCTCTGTATGGAGCTGTCCTCACCGACCTTGGTAGCCTTCATCTCAAAGGCTCCGAACTGGTTCACGGTGCCACTGGATACCTCGTCTCCCACCGTTTTATCCACCGGCATGGATTCACCTGTCATAACAGCCTGATTTATGGAGGTCTGACCGGAAATGATAACTCCGTCCACGGCAATGCTCTCACCCGGAAGCACCCTTAAGATATCTCCAAGCTTTATCTGCTCTGCCGGGACTATCCTCTCAGTTCCATCGGTTATTACACGGCCCGTCTTCGGAGTCAGATGCACAAGCTTTTCAATACCGGCCCTTGCCTTGGCTACAGTAAGGTCCTCCAACAGAGCTCCTATCTGCATGATAAAAGCCACCTCGCCTGCCGCGAAGGTCTCACCAATAAATACCGACGCGATTATGGCCATGGATACCAGCACATCAGCTTTGATGTCAAACTCCGTAACAAGGCCTATAATTGCCTCCATGATTATCGGAAGTCCACAAAGAATTATGGCTATCCATGCGATTTCAAAGGGAAAAGGCTCGATACCGAGCAGGTTCATCGCAAGGGCTATTCCGGATATTACTATAAAAGCGATATCCTTTTTAGTCCCTCCTATCTCCATCAGCTCCTCGAGCTTACCCATAACTTCCTTCATACTGCACCTCTCTTTACATTAATAGAATGAAGCAATTAAACATAGTTATTAGCTATGTTTTATTTGTGACATGTTAAATATACCCATACGGGTATTTGTAGTCAAGTACTTTTTTATACTTTTTCAAATCTTTATATGTTCATTTATTCATACAAAAAAGGAACAGCTTCCGCTGTTCCTTAAATCATTACTGCACTGCCTTATTAATAAAAATTTATTGATGCGTTACCGGATCACAGCCGGCCCACGCTTACTCCATGTGATGACCGCAGTGATGTCCCTCGCCGTGACCGTGTTCTCCATGATGCTCACAGTGGTGGCCTTCTCCATGCTCATGCTCGCCATGGTGCTCGCAGTGATGGCCTTCTCCATGCTCATACTCGCCATGATGCTCACAGTGGTGGCCTTCTCCATGCTCATGCTCGCCATGATGTCCGCAATGGTGGCCCTCTCCATGTCCATGCTCACCGTGGTGTCCGCAGTGATGGCCTTCGCCCTCTCCGTGTTCTCCGTGATGCTCGCAGTGGGCATTTGGATCAAACTGAAGTGCACCCGTCATAAGAGCTTCAACAGCCTTGTCAGCCTCTCCGCTCACGCCGCCATAAAGCATGATACCGGCCTCCCTTAAGGCCTCCTGAGCTCCTCCGCCTATGCCTCCGCAGATCAGCACGTCAACCTGATTATCAACAAGAAAACCTGCAAGGGCTCCGTGTCCGCTGCCATTAGTGTCCACGATACTTGTGGTTATTATTTTGCCGCCTGCAGTATCATAGAACTTAAATTTCTCAGTGTGGCCGAAATGCTGAAATACGTTTCCGTCCTCATAAGTTACCGCGATCCTCATTTGATTGTCTCCTTTTATGATCATTTTATTGTGTTCCATTTTTGATCCGGATAGTTTATTATCCATACCCATATCCGTGCTTCCATGACAGCCGCAGTGGTGTCCCGGCATGGAAACTGAAGCTGTATCATCACCGGTATCGTGTCCGCAGCAGCAATAGTCCCCGCCGCCTATGATGAGCGGCCTGCCGTTTACGATGCAGTCGGCGATCTTATATCTTGCGGACTGATATATCTCCGTGGCCGTCGTCCTTGATATCTGCATGCTGTCTGCTGCCTCGGCATGAGTAAGTCCTTTAAGATCCACGAGCCTGATCATTTCATACTCGTCTACGGAAAGTATCACCTCTCCTGAAGGCGAAATACCCTCTGGATAAAATCTGACATAATCCGGCTCGCAAAATACAACTCTTTTCCTCTTTGGTCTTGGCATAAACTGATCTCCATGCTTTTTATTTCCGACATATGTCGATTATAGCATGGATCAATTAAAATTCAAGCCCTGATCAGCTCATATTTGCAAATCTTTCAACTGCCTTTGTAAAATCCTCTACAGTCTTATCCGCATTGCCGTGCTCTATACCATCCTTGACGCAGTGCTTGATATGTCCCTCAAGTACGATCTGTCCGCATCTGTGGAGCGCTGATTTGGCAGCATTTATCTGAGAAAGGATATCCTCACACGGCACATCCTCATCTATCATCCTGTCTATCGCCTGCACCTGGCCTACTATTTTCTTTAGCCTCCGGTGCAGATTGTCCTGATCCATGCACTGTATCATATAAGCCTCCGTTTATCTCTTAAAACATACAAAATCAGTGTGTATATAAATTTAACATGAATAGATATGGCTGTCCATAGAGAAAACATTAATTTGAAAATACTCTATGCCCTATGTCTTGACAGTGTTTTCTTTTATAAATAATATTGGGATAGAACATGTTTTTCTCTTTAACGTTCTGCGCAAATCTTACGCAATTCTCATTTTAATTAGCTGATCACCTTTTTCTTGATTTGTAAAATTTTCATACGCTTTGGGTACATGATTTAAGCGGATAAAATTCATGGCCATTATAAAAAAGCTGAATTACTCATTGAAAATTTCAGATAAGAATCAGAGAATATCAATAATAGGTGACTTTTGTCCCTAAACAATACGAATAAAATATAGAAATCATGATATTAGGTGAAGATATCCGCATTATTACACATATTAGGTATGAAAAAAGAGCGGGAAGGTGGTTAGTCCTTCTCGCTCTCTGCATTTAATTTTCCTAATTTTACCTCACGCCA
>CALXAD010000071.1 GCA_944386195.1 uncultured Clostridia bacterium | reverse complement strand
GAGGATGTGCTGTACCCGGCCCGCGCCTTCGAGCGGAACCACCCGAACCTGCTCGCCCGCGTCCACGAGTATCTGGAGAAGTTCGACGGCGCGGAAAGGACCAGGGAACACATCATACGCTTCGAGCGCAGGATGTCACGCTACCATGACTACCGGCGGGAGATACTTGGCGAGGCTGATTTCACCCTCTTCGTGGAGACCGTCACGCTGGAACAGATGAACGATTTTAGGGATTATGTCGTAAACGAGTACAGGCTGCGGCAGGAACACCCCGACTTCTATACTCCCCGCATGCTCATCAACCACAGGCCGAGGCAGCTTTCCGGCACGACCGTCATCAACATCATGAACCTTTTCTGTACTTTCCTGCACTGGTGCAAGAAGATGAAGTATTCCGACAACGAGGTCTATGCCCTCTACGGCTGCAAGGAACCGACCTACGGTGACCCGTTCTACCTCACATCGGAAGAAAGGAACATCCTGTATGACGCGGATCTGAACGACTGTCCGAAGCTAGCCGTCATACGGGACATCTTCGTGTTCCACTGCTATGTCGGCTGCCGAGTGGGTGACCTCTACAGGCTCACGAGGGCCAACATAAAGGACGGCTTTCTGGAATACATGCCGCAGAAGACGAAGAAATGCCAGGCGAAGACCGTAAGGGTGCCGCTGCATGAGAAGGCACTGAAGATACTGGAACGTTACGATGCCAATGCCGGCAGACTGTTCCCGTTCAAGCAGATACACACCTACAACCTCGGCATACGGGATCTGCTGAAGCGTTGCGGAATAGACCGGACGGTGACCATCCTCGACACGCACGGTTACAACACCATGCAGAAACCCCTGTACGAAGTGGCCACCAGTCATACGGCACGCAAGACCTTCGTAGGCAACCTGTACAGGCAGGTGCCCGACCCTAACCTCATCGCCTCCATGTCGGGACATGTGGAGGGCAGCAGGGCATTCAGTCGCTACCGCACGATAGACGATGACATGAAGCGCAGGCTTGTGGAGATGATAGACTAAACAGAAAGGAGAACATACATATGAAAGTGACCGCATTCATCCGAAAGACCGCCGCCAAGAACAACATCACCGACCAGGCACGTGTCTATTTCCGTATCCGGGACATCGGCGGCGTGGACATCAAGGCCGCAAGCGAACTGTCCATCAACCCCAACCACTGGAGCCCGGAACGGCAGGGCTACAAGCCCCGCGTGGCCCTGGTGTCGGAGGAAAAGAAGATGAACTTCGACAAGGACGTGCAGCAGATCACCCATCTCATCACGAAAGAGTACCACCGGGGCGTGGACGGCAGCTGGCTCAAGGGGTTGATAGAGGAATACCACCATCCCGGCATCAACGCGAGGGGCGGCAACAAGGCCGACGAGTACCAGCTCTCGTACCAGATACGGAAATACGTAGAGGAAACACCGCTTGCGGATGAAAGCCGCAAGCATCATCTCGACAATCTCAACAAGGTGCTGCGCTACGAGCGTTTCCGCCACGAAGTGCTGCACCAGAGAGGCTTCCACTTGTGCATTGACACCATCACAGCGGACGACATCAGGGACTTCAAGCTGTGGATGCAAGAGGAACACAAGTATGTGGACATGTACCCCGTATTCTACCGGAATGAGGTACGCCGCAACGTCGAACAGAAGCGTTCCGAGAACAGCATGTCGGGCTCCCTCTACCGCATCCGCACCGTCATCAAGTGGTGCGTCAAGCGCGGGTTGACAAGGAACAACCCGTTCGACCAGTACCAGATTGCCCGGCCGATGTACGGCGACCCATTCTACCTGACGCTCGAAGAGCGGGACAAGGTGTACTACGCCGACCTGAGCGGCATGGGGGCAACCTATCCGGTCTATCGTGACATCTTCATGTTCCAGTGCCTGATAGGATGCCGTGTCAGCGACCTGAACAGGCTGACCAAGGCGAACATCGTGGACGGCTTCGTGGAGTACATCCCGCAGAAGACGAAGATGGAGCGCGCCAATACGGTGCGCGTGCCGCTCAACCAGAAGGCACGGGACATACTGGAACGTTACAAGGATCTGGAGAACGCCCTGCTCCCCCGCTTCTCGCACTTCGGCTACAACAAGAAGATAAAGGAGATACTCAAGTATGTGGGCATCGACCGCAAGGTCATAGTCCTCGACCCCAAGACAAGGGAGGATGTGGCAAGACCTTTATACGAGGTAGCATCTACTCATACGGCGCGCAAGACCTTCATCGGCAACCTGTACAGGCAGGTCAAGGACCCGAACCTGATTGCCTCCATGTCGGGACATTCGGAAGGAAGCCGGGCTTTCGCACGGTACCGCAAGATCGACGACGAGATGAAGAAGGAACTGGTAAACCTTCTGGACTGACAGTTTCCCTTTTCCACTTATCCTTTTATATCAACCTGTAATAATACAATATGAATATGGACGGGCTGAAACAGACATACGAACAGTTCAAGGCGGACATCCTCCAGTGGAAAGACGCGCACAGGGAGGAATACCGCCGCTTCGCGAAAATGATGGCGGACGGGAACGAGATGCAGTACCTTGCCGTCTGCCGCGCCATCTTCAAACAACTGCCCGGAATCAGGCGGGAATGGCAGCAGTCATGGTGTGACGACAGCTCAGACAGCTTCAGGAACATAGGCCTCCATTTCAAGGAGAACGCTGTGCCGGCGCAGATCGTGGAACTGTACAGGAAACAGAGGGAAGAAGACACTGCCCCGCCACCGTCCACATTCTGCGGCAGGATGAAATACATTTTCAGACAGAGCGTGAGAAAACACCGCGTGACATTGTCTGCCCCTCTCGTGCTGAGCTGGCTGTACTACGGCAAGAGTTTCGAGGCGATGGTTGACATGGTCAGCAGGCAGGCGGGACATCCCAAGGCAGGAAACGCCGAAAGGATGGGCTGCTCCATTGTCGTCAAACAGATTATTGAAGTGTCCATAAAGAACGGTTTCCGAACGCAGGAGGACTGGGACAAACATTTCGCCATGAAAGACGCCATCGAGAAAGGCAGCATCGGCGAATGGGCTTTGCAGTCCTTAAAGGACGGGATGGGAGGCGGTGATACCGAAGGCAGCCCGACAGCAACGGACTCCGGCAGCGGTACGGTGCCACAGGCGCAGCGGACGGCCGGAAAGAAGAAGATACAGGAGCGGCCACTTGCGGATTATCTCAAGTGCGGAAACAGGGAGGAAGTCCTGCAATGCATCCGCCGTTTCGTTTCCATAAACACGAGCGCGGTCCACCAGGCACTGCCGTTCTATGTGCTGAAAGAACTGGGGCTGGTGGCCGGGATGCACGCCGCCAAGGAGTACAGTGTGGGGATGGCACTGCAGTTCCCCGACCTGCCATCTCTGAAAAGCGAGAGCGCCATACGGCAGGCGGTCGGCTTCCTGAAGACGGCAAAGCATATCATCAAGGACGGGAAAGA
>CALXAD010000070.1 GCA_944386195.1 uncultured Clostridia bacterium | reverse complement strand
AATCCCAGCTGCTCGCTGATCTGCTGGATGGACTCGCTGGTGTTGCGCAGCGCCAGCTTGGCCCGCTCCACCCGGAGCCGGGCCAGGTAGTCGCTGAGGGAGACCCCCACTTCCCGGCTGAACTTGGTGGAAAGATAATTTTTGTTGTAGCCGACGCTTTCTGCCAGCGCCGCTATATTGAACTTTTCACCCAGGTGAAGCTCCAGATAACCAATGCAGTCGTTGATCTCCTTGGAATAGCCGCGGCCTTTGTGTCTGTGAACTCGTGCTGTAAAATCCCTGTAGGCATCATTTGCCAGCTGATACACCGGGGAGGTGTTGCGGCAGTCCTCCGAGTTTTGAATATAGAAATCGGCTAGGCTGTAAGCGGTATCCTCCGGCAGGCCGCCTCTGATGGCGGCACGGCAGGTTAGGGTGATTTCAGCAATCAGCATATTTTTGGCGTGCCGCAACGGATCGGTACGGCTCAGGAAGCCCGGCTGGATCTGGGTGACACCCTGCGGCCGGACGGCGTCCAGGTTGCCTTCCTCCACAATGCGGAAAAATTCCTGCTCAAAGGCATAGGTACCCCGGCGGGTGTTGACGTTTTCTTCCACAGTGCGGGGAGCCCGGGGCTCCAGAGGCGAAGCCAGCCACTGGATATCGCTGGGATCTATCTTTTCTCCATACAGGCAGCGATGCAGCATAACGCCATACTGGACCAGTAGCGAATATTGGATGTTCGGTACTGTTTTGAGCAATTCCCGCACCTGGTTGGTGAGTTCAGGGGGCATGTGTACCTTGCCAAGCGCAGCGGTAAGTGCCTGCTCTGATATGGCCGAGGGAAACACCGGCCCGATGACATAGATGTCGGTAAGTACGCCGTTGACCTTGTACGGTGCCGCCATCCAGAGCAGGGCGGCGCTGTCCGGCCCCAGGCAGGGCAGACAGTTTTCTTGACAGTAGCCCAGAATGCGTGTCTTGCTTTCGGCAACCTCAAAGAGCTGCTGTAGATCGTCTTTGTAGGGGTGGTTGGAGCGTATCAACCGCATCTCACCGTCATAATGCCAGAGGGCTACGCCAGCACAATCAAGAAAATCAGAAAAAACTTCCAGTCGTGTTTGCAGGTCGCTCATACATCTGCCTCCATCCATTCAGCCGGATACCGTTCCTCGCTGGTGCCCCTACAGCATCCGATGCCGGGCGGAGGAACAGTAAAAACGGGATTGCGACTATAATTATACTCACTTTTCTAATAGTTTGCTCACATTCACTACGCTTTGCTGTCTAGAATGATAATATTCTGTGTTTTTCTTATAACGTTCTGGCGCTGCTGCCGCTATACTGGGGACAATGAATCGTGAACGGGATCGGCCCGTTACGAAAAGCAGAGCAAAAGGAGAGAACGCAATGAAGAATCCAAAAAAGACCGGCGAGCTGAAGTTCCGCGATTATTTCGGAACGACTGCCATGAGCGTTACCGATGGTCTGGCCTCCACTGTTATGACCGGACTGTTCATGCTGTACCTGACCGACTATGCTGGCATCGGGCAATGGGGTGCCATATTGGGCAGCGGCCTGCTGATGTTTGCCCGTCTTTTTGATGCGGTCAACGACCCCTTTGAGGGGTGGCTGATGGACCGCGGAAAGATCACCAAATACGGCAAGTATCGCCCGTTTATCTTTTTGAGTATCCTGATGACGGCGGCCGGCCTGTGCGGGTTGTTCTCGCTGCCGTCGGTTTTCGCCGACAACCCGGTGATGATCTGCGTCTGGGTCATTGTATTCTACCTGCTGTATGACATGGGCGCCACCTTCTACGCGCCCAACCTGATCTACCGCACCCTGTCGCTGGATTCCAACGACCGCAGCAAGCTGCTCATCGCGCCCCGCGCCCTGAACATGATCATCGGCATGGTGGGGGCGGCCATCATCATGATCGTCAACGGCATCAACACCGCCCTGGGCCTGAACAGCATGCACGATGCCTTCAGCGTAGCCATCATCTCGATGATGCTCATCTCGGCGGTGCTGTCGCTGCTGGGCATTGCCCTGATCAAGGAGCGGCATATCCCCGAGACCACCAAGGAGGACAAGGTCAAGGTCACCGACATCTTCGGCATGATCAAGACCAACGGCGCTCTGCGCATCCGTCTGGCCGACATGCTGTTCACCGGCTTCATCTGGACCTTCCTGTTTGCCGCCGCCACCTACTACGCCAAATGGGCCTACTGCACCGACCTGACCACCGGCGCCGTGGACACCGCCAAACTGGGCACCTTTACGATGGTCTCCTCGCTGATGATGTTCTTCCCGCTGATCATCGGTACGCTGCTGGCCAGCCCCATCATGAAGGCTATCGGTTCCCCCATCCGGTTCCACCGCATCCTCATCATGATGGAGTTTGTGCCCGGCGGTATCCTCTTTGTTCTGCAGATGGTGGGCCTGCTGCAGCGCCTGCCGGCGGTCTACCTGATCTGTATGGGCGTGTGTGCCTGCGCCATCGGCATGGACTACATTCCCGGCGAGGTCATCAACATTGAGGCCATGGACTACGAGATCTACAAAAACGGCAAGGACCGCTCGGCACTGTGCAACGCCGCCAACAAGTTTCTGAACAAGGCGCAGAGCGCCGTCGCCTCCGGCCTGGTGGGTGTGATCCTGGTGGCCGTCGGCTATGAGGTGGATTCCGCCACCGATACCTTCCTGGGCGAACTGTCCTCCATCCCCGTCATGCTGGACTGGTTTATCGTGATCATGGGCCTGATTCCCTTCATCCTCGGCCTCATCGGCTGGCTGATCCTCAAGCGCTACCCCATCACCGACGAGATCCGCGCCGATATGCACGAAAAGCTCAGCGGCACCTCCCATGCCGCCGGCAACACCTGAACCATTTCCCAGCGACAGCCGCCCCTTCCCTGTACCGGGCGGCTGCCCGCGTGACAAGACAAATACCATGAATTGGAGGACCCGTATGGCCAAGATTTTTGCGCCCGCAACGCCCGAGATGAGCGAACGGGAAAAACGGAATTTCACCTGCGTGCGGCGCATTGCCGCCCAGGGCATGGTGCTTCTGGAAAACAACGGCGTGCTGCCCCTGGCGGCGGACGGCCGCAAGCTGGCGCTGTTCGGCAACGGCGTGCGCCGTATGGTCAAGGGCGGCACCGGTTCGGGGGATGTGAACGCCCGCAGCGTGACCGATGTGGAACAGGGGCTCCGGGACGCCGGGTTTGAAATCGGCACCACCGCCTGGCTGGACCGCTTTGACCAGGACTGCGCCGACTGCGGCAAGGAATATATGGCCCGCTTCCAGGCCGTGCTGAAAGAGAAGGGGGCGGCCGGTGCCTTCTGGGCGCTGGACAACCCCTACCGGGACCCCGACGTGCCCGCCATCACCCCCGGGGATCTGGAAGGGACCGACCGGCGCTGCGCTGTCTACGTGTTGGCCCGCACCAGCGGCGAAGGCGCCGACCGCAAGCAGGCCCCCGGCGACTACGAGCTGACCCAGCGGGAAAAGGAAAACCTGACCGCCCTGACCGGCTACTACGAGCACACCGTGGTGGTATTGAATGTGGGCGGCGTCATCGACACAGAATTCCTGCGCAACACCCCCGGCATCGACGCCGTGCTGCTCATGAGCCAGCCGGGCTGTGCCGGCGGCCTGGCCCTGGCGGATGTGCTCACCGGCAAGGTCTCCCCCGACGGTCGGCTGGCCGCCACCTGGGCCCGGGCGTATACAGATTACCCAGATGCCAAGGGCTACAGCTACCTGAGCGGCGATCTGGATGACAGTTTCTACCGCGAGGGCATCTATGTGGGCTACCGCTACTTTGACAGCTTCAACATAACGCCCGCCTACCCCTTCGGCTTCGGAGGCTCCTACACCACCTTCGCGCTGGAGGTCAAGGATGTGGCGCTGGACGGCGAGACGGTGTGCGTCCGGGTGAATGTGCAGAACACCGGCAGCCGGTATGCGGGCCGGGAGACCGTGCAGGTGTATCTGTCCCAGCCCCAGGGCAAACTGGACAAGCCCTACCAGGTGCTGGCTGGCTTTGCCAAGACCGGCTCCCTGGCCCCCGGCCAGTGCGAGACGGTGACCGTCACCTTCCCGCTGCACACCCTGGCCTCCTACGACGAGGAACAGGCTGTCTGGCTGCTGGAAAAGGGCGTCTATTATCTGCGTGTGGGCAGCCATTCCCGCAGCACCTGCATTGCTGCCGCCCTGGAACTGGGCGAGACGGTGGTCACCGCCCGGCTGCAGAACCGGCTGCAGCCGGACTGCCCCCTGGAGACGCTGCGCGCAGACCCGGCCCGCTTCTGTACCTACCCGGAGGAAGCCCGGGAGAAAGCCGCTGCCCCCCGCCTGACGGTGGACCCCGCCTCCATCCCCTGCGAAACCACCGTCTACAGCCAGAAACCGTCGCTGCTGCACACCGAAAAAGAGCAAACCGTCACCCTGCAGGATGTGGTGGCCGGTCAGGCCACGCTGGAGGATCTGGTCGCCCAACTGACACCGCCGGAACTGGCCGAGCTGGTGGTGGGCTCCGCACGGGGCGGTTTTGGATCCACCTCGGTCATTGGGGTGGCCTCGACCGCCTGCCCCGGCGCGGCGGGCGAAACGACTTCCACCCTGCTGGAAAGCCGGGGCGTGCAGAATCTCGTGCTGGCGGACGGTCCGGCAGGTCTGCGCCTTTCCCGGAGTTTTGTGGCCGACAGCCAGGGCAACATCATCCCCGGCCTGGGGGATTCCGCCTTCGGCAATCTGGGCGAACTGCTGGGCATCGTCCCGCCGCCGCGCCCGGCCGATGCAGTGGATCATTACCAGTACTGCACAGCCATTC
>CALXAD010000069.1 GCA_944386195.1 uncultured Clostridia bacterium | reverse complement strand
CGAAACCGTTAAAGGTGACTCTGACGTTTGGGGCGACCAAAATGTTGGTGGCGATAGCCATATCATGGGTAACGAAACCGTAGATGGCAATGAAACCGTTAAAGGCGACTCTGATGTATGGGGTGACGGTCATTTTGATGGCAATGTATCCATAGGTAATCGTGATGATAATGGCAATGCTACTGATAGTTCTGATTTAGACGTTACCGGTAACGGTAATTTTGGTGGAGATGTTAATATCGGCCATGATGGTGTAGATGAAAACGGAGATGGTACTCCTGACCGCCCCGGTAATCTTGATGTAGCCGGAGATTCTCACCTTACAGGCGACACCCAGGTTGGCAGCCGTGATGATAATGGTGCCGTTGTAGACCGTTCTGATTTGGATGTAACCGGCAATGCTAATTTAGGTGGTGACACCTTCGTTGGTTTTGACGGTGCTGATGATAATGGAGATGGTACTCCTGACCGTCCCGGCAATATGTATATTGCCGGCGATACCGTAATTGGCGTGCCTGGCGTTCCTGGTGCTGAATCTAATCTGCATGTAACCGGCAATACAACTATTGACCATGACCTTTACGTTGGTGGTGAAGGCCACTTTGACGGCAACCTGTATGCTCCGGATTTAATCTTCAATGGTGGCAAGTCCTTAACCGGTGAAATCAGCCGTTTGGATGGCCGCATTGATACGGCCGGTGCTAATGCCGCAGCACTTGCAGGCCTGCATCCGCTTGATTTTGACGAGGACCAGAAACTTAATTTCGCGGCAGCAGTAGGCAGCTACCAGGGTGCCAGCGCTATGGCTCTCGGTATGTTCTACCGTCCGGATGACCGTACAATGTTTAACCTCGGCGGAACTTTCGGCAACCGTGAAAACATGGCAACCCTCGGTATCAGCTTCGCGCTTGATGGCCCGAATGCAGTAAGCCGCAGCAGTAAGAAAAAAATGCAGGAACAGATTGTACAGTTGACGGCAGCAAACGCAGTAATGGCTGAAAACAATGCAAAAATGCAGACAGAACTTGAAGAACTTAAAGCCATGGTTATGGAATTAAAAGCAGAAAAGGCTGCTTAAGCAAATAATATCTTTTAAACTGAAATAAGCAGCTGTTTTAATTGCAGCTGCTTATTTTTCTTAAAAATTTTGCCCCTTCAGGCGTTTTAATTTTAGCAGTGCTTATATTTGGATATAAACTGCTAAAAAACCGCTTAAAACGCAAATTTGAAGGCCTGAAAGGATTTTGCCTATGAAACGTCTTTTTATTTGTGAAAAACCGTCACTTGCTGAAGCTGTTGCCGGATTTTTAGGCAATCCTGACAAAAAAGACGGTTATTTTGAAGCAGGTAATGATTATGTTGTCTGGCTTCAAGGACACATCCTTGCGCAGAAAATGCCGGAGGACTATAATCCGGATTTAAAAAAATATAGTTATGATACTTTGCCTATAATTCCGGATATTTGGGAAAAAGAAGTTAAGCCAAGTGGTAATTATCCCAGAATTTATAAAACGGTTACACAGCTTCTGAAGGAAGTTGACGAAGTAGTAAATGTTGGTGACCCTGACCGTGAAGGTCAGCTTTTAGTAGATGAAGTATTGGAACTTGCCGGAAATACCCTGCCGGTAAAGCGGCTTTATATTAATGCTATGGATGAAACTACCATCAGCCGTGCTTTTGATAATATGATAGATAACAGCACAGCCCATAATACTTATCTTGCTGCTTTAGGCCGTGAGCGAACCGATTGGCTTTTTGGCATAAACGCAAGCCGTAAATATACGCTTGACGCCGGCACAACAATTAAAGTCGGCCGTGTTAAAGTACCAATGCTCGCACTTGTGGCACGCAGGAATGATGAAATTGATAATTTCAAATCTGTTAAGTATTATAACGTGCGCGGTCTGTTCCGGCTCTCTACGTCATTACCTTTTGAGGCAATGTGGCAAATACCTGAAAACACAGAGGGCTTGGACGAAGAAGGACGTTTGCTTGATGTTATCCCTGCCCGCGCCTGCGTGCAGAAAATTACCGGCAAAACAGGTATCGTAAAATCCGTTGAAACAGAAAAAGGCACAGCAGCTCCGCCTTTGCCGTTCAGTCTTTCCACGCTTCAACGTGCAGCCGAGCCCGCTTATGGTTTCAGTCCATCCAAAACATTAGAATTGGCTCAGACTCTTTATGAAAAAAAGCTAACCACTTATCCTCGCAGTGACAGTAATTATCTGCCCGAAAGCCAGTTAAATGATGCTGCCGTGATATTAGGAAATTTAAAGCTGACCGGCAGCGAAAATTTAAAAAAATATGTTGACGGTGCGGATGCGGTGCTTAAAAGCAAAGCCTTTAATACAGGTAAGGTTTCGGCTCACCACGCTATAATCCCGACCATGGAAAAAATTGACTTAAATTCTTTGCCGGAAGATGAATGTAAATTATACAGCATGATTGCTGAACGTTATGTTTTGCAGTTTTATCCTGCGCAGGAATTTGAGCAGACTACGGCCGTTATCGAGTGCGAAGGTGAAACTTTTTCAGCCCGCGGCAAAGTAATTATAAAAGAAGGCTGGAAAGCGGCCGTTACCGAAAGCACCGCAGATAAAAAAGATGATGATGCCAAGCAGCTGCCTGTATTGCACGAAGGTGATGCGGTTTCGCTTACTATGGCAAGCATTGTTGAAAAAAATACCGTACCGCCAGTACGTTTTACTCAAAGCACATTGATTGCCGCATTAACAAATGCTCATAAGTATGTAAAAAATCCGGAACTTCGTGAAACTGTAAAAAACATTAAAGGCATTGGTACGGAAGCAACACGCAGCACTATTATTAAGCAGCTGCTTGACAGCGGCATGCTTATTGAAAAGCCATCAAAGAAAAAGCAGGAGCTGTATGTTTCTGATAGCGTGAAAGAGCTCCTGGCCTGCTTGCCGGATGAAGTTACCTATCCGGATATGACAGCACTTATGGAAATGGATTTGGATAAAATCGACGCCGGCTCGTTGTCGCTTGATGATTATATGCACGGCCAGGAAGAATATATCCGAAGAATTATAAATCTTGAAAGCAGGTTTACGGCCGTTCCTAAAAATAATGATTACTTGACCTGCCCGGTTTGCGGTGTTGGTAAACTCTTTCCGCGCGAAGGAAAATATGGTAAATTTTGGAGCTGCGGCAATTATAAAAATGGCTGTAATGCAACGTTCAAAGATTATAAAGGCGCACCTGTAATTGAAAAATGCCCGGTTTGTGGTAAAGGCCTGCTGCAAAAACGGCACGGTAAGAACGGAGATTTTTGGTCATGTAGTGAATATCGAAACTCCGGATGTAAAGCTGCTTTTTCGGATGTTAAAGGTAAACCCGTTATTGTTCTCTGCCCGGATTGTAAAAAAGGCTATCTTATTAAACGCAGCGGTAAAAATGGTGATTTTTACGGATGCAATAATTATCCTGATTGTAAAGCGACATTTGAAAGCGGCAAAAATGGTTTGCCGGTATTAAAAAAGAAGGGTGGTAAATAATTATGAATAAAATAGCAGTTACCGGACGACTTTCCAAGGACCCGACAGTACGTTATACGCCTTCAGGTAAAGTAGTTTGCCAGTTTACTCTTGCTGTACAAAGAGAATTTAAAAATGCTGACGGGCAATATGAAGCTGATTTTATTCCAGTTGTTTTATGGAGCAATTCTGCCGAGGTCGCAGGCAACAATCTTTCTAAAGGTAAAAAAATACTTGTAGAAGGACGTTTGCAAACCCGTTCTTATGTTGATAAGCAAAATGTTACACGCTGGGTTACTGAACTTGTAGGCAGGCATTTTGAATATATGTACAGCAATCCTTCCCCGCAGCAAAAATTTGATGAAGAATTTGAAAATCCTTTCGAGGGCGTTCCTATGCCGGATATGGATAATATCCCGTTTTAAGGCAGGCTTTTATGGATAAGTATAATTCTTACATGGAAGATTTCATTAATACTTTTGATGTTGCGATTATTCCGGAAGAACTTTATAAAATAATATCTGAAAATAAGATTGAATTTTATAATCGTACTTATAAATGTAATAACGTATGCAAAGCAGCAGAGATAAGTATTATTACAAATGATATGCGCCGCAGGATTTTTATTTTGTACGATTATGGATTTTGTATGAAATTTGAAGAAATTTCAATCCATGAATTTAGCACACGCCAGGGCAGAGATGCTGAGATAATCCGGCTCTATAATGCTCATGTACGGTAAGGAAGCAAGCAACCGAAAACAAGAGATAGACCGCCAGCACTACACTATTCCGAACC
>CALXAD010000068.1 GCA_944386195.1 uncultured Clostridia bacterium | reverse complement strand
GTTGTGGTGCCCTACGAGGCCCATGAATGTCTGAGGTCCCACCGGGGTGTGGACCTCACCGGAAAGCTGCGAGTTTTTGGCTTTCGCCTATGCCTATCATAGAACATACGTTTGGTGCTGTCAAGAATGGAGGCTGTGGGATCGGGCCATTTTTCAAAAGTTGAGTTCACTCTTGCTTAAGAAGTATTCGCACTTTGGCGATGGGTGAAAAAGAGGAGCGCCTGCGACAGCAGACACTCCTCCTAAAGCTGATCATGGATTTCCCAAGCAGAATTCCTCGTTGATTTTAATGATAGTTAAAACCATAATTTTTAGTAATTCAATATAATCCCCTGCTTGTGTTTCTTTATCTAAGGGACATGTGTCATGGATATATTTATTCCGCAAATCCAGTCCGTTGGTGAATTTAGATCTATTAAGGACATAATTGAGATAGTCCTGCTCTGGCTTAGAGAACAGCGTACTTTCATAGTACATATCTCCCGCCGCAAAGAGAGTATCTCCCTGATCATGAAGATTTTTGTCGTAATGGTTGGGGCAAACCACTTCATTGTAGAAGAGGTCGCCCAGCACAGCAGTCCGAGTTCTATTGATTCGTAAGTACCCATCGGCATCAATCTGTATAGAACCGCGCTCAATTAACCAGTCCAAGTTTCCCTGCTGGTAATATTTAAAATCTTCTTTTTTCATATCTTCGGCCATAAGCAATTGAGGTAAGGTATGATACTTGCTCTGAGTTTTTTCTGTATAGGCCATCATGGATTGATCAGAAAAAAGAAGATCCGTCTCCCGCTGGAGCATCGGTGAACAGGCATATCCATATTTATTTGGCACTGTACTGGGAACATCCTGGAAGACTATATGACTGGAGGATATTTCCAGCAGCTCCCGGTCAATCTGTCCGTCTTCGCAGAACAGGCGGTACTGCTTTAACACACCATCAATCGCACTTGCCAGGAGTTTGCACTTTTCAAAATAAGTTGTAGACGGAGACGGCGGCGTGTAAATAAAACCTTCCGCATGGAATTCTTCTTTTAGGTAAGTTTCAAAGAACCAATGAAAAATGTCCTCAATTTGAATATTCAGCTGTTGAAGTTCTCTGCAATAGGCCACCATCTGGAGAGAGGTACGCATTTTCTTCGTTCTAAAGTGAGTCCCCATTGGATAATCTTGTTTCCCATGGACGCCCATGACAGACTCCAGTGGACTGAGTTCCGCTTGTTGGAAGACAAAGGTACATCGAAAGCAGAGATCCACATATTTGAACAAGTAAATGAAGTTGTTCAGCAGGGTCGGGTAATCCAGGTTTTCCTGCAGCCATTCTTTGCTGTATGCGTAGGAATAGACATGGTCTTTTTCACGATAGACTTCCTCTGCGGAGCCATCCGGAATGGATTTAAAAGTAACTTCCACCCCATAAGAGAAACCAGGTCCTCCTGCAAACAATTTCTCTTGGAGTGTCTCTTTTCTCCTTCTGGCTTGGAGCTTCAGTTTATCGGAGATTGGAAGCTCTGGCGAACTTTGGGAGTATTCCAATAACTGCAGATAGTTCAGATTGGCGTCTTCCCGATCCACATAATGCCAGAGGACCTGTTCCCGCATCTTGGGAGTAAATTCCGCCGGGAAATACACCGGCTTACGATTCCGATGTGCCTCTAAGAATTGTGAGAGCAGTTCTTCCGCTGTACCGGGGTTACGCATCAGGTGTTCAGTGATTACCTGTCCAAAAGTGAGGACGAGCTCCTTGTACCTTAAAACACTCCATACAACATATCTTTTTGCTTCCAGCACCCGGGCCAGCACTTCCGGAGAAATCCGTTTGTAAACTTTGTAATCGCAGATCAGCTGCCAAAAATCACCGAGATAGATCATGTCTACCTGTTCACAAAGTTCCTGCAAATTCTCATTGGATACTTTGCAGAAATACCGCCCCAAGATCGGCGGGATATCTTTACACCGTTCCTGATACTGTATAAACTGTTCTTCTGCCCAGGCTGTAAGGCGCATGCGTGCGTCCAGATACTGCTTGATGTTATAGAGTTCCAGAATGGTCTTTAGATCCGGATCGTGGATTTTCTCATCCCACTGCTGAAAAAAGGTTTCCATTTCCTGCAAGTACCAACCAGAACTCATATCATGTGCTCCGTAGAATTTAATATCCATAGCTTCTGCCGCAATTGCCGATTCACCTCACTTCAGCCGCTCGCACAGCGGCAGCAGTTCCTCCAGCCGGGCCACGATGCGCTTTTGCTCGGCGAGGGGAGGGAGAGGGATTAGAGTATTCCCCAATTCTTTTGCGGGCAGTTGTCGTACTGCTGTCCCAGTAACTTTTGATTCAATATATTTATTGTAAAACGGCGATGATAAAAAATGCCTTAAGTAATGAAAAATCCCCAAATCTATACATCTAACAATGACCATTTGAGCACAAATGAAGCCCGTCTGATGTCTTTTATCTGCCCTGAATACAGCACATTTACCTACGGAACCCCGTAGTAAGCACACGAAATCGTAATCTCTAAGCTTCCCATTTCCAAGTTCAGAAAACTTTTCTTGAGATATGTAGCGCACATTATCAAATGACATAGTTGCTCCATCGATATCCTTTGCTCCGAAAAAGGGGATTCCAAAATCAACATAATCTTTCTCAATGGGATATTTACTGCTGCGGTCGCCGTTCTCTAACACCGCAATTTGGGAAAGCCTCACCCATTTCCATGTTTCCGGAATCTCAAAAGGCTTTTCGTCCTCCGCAATCTCCGGCAGGGGCTTCTCCTTCTTGATTTTCCCCTCTTTGATGAGCCGCTGTTTCTCCGCCTGGATCTGCTCATACAGTTCCCGTGCGGTGCCCTCCTCCGGGCGCTGCTCCACCAGCCTGCCCTGGATGGCAAGCTGGAGGATGGACTTCTTCATGTCCTCCGGGAAACTGCGGTTGAAGTCCTCCAAACGGGTCCACGCCGCCTCGTAGCGGTCCACCAGAGGCAGCAGTTCCTCGATTTTGGCCACAATGCGCTTTTGCTCAGAGAGAGGGGGAAGGGGAATAAGAAGATTACTTATGCTGGCATCGTTTAATGTTTTTCCTTTTATTGCATTTTTGCTTTCCCCAAACTGAGAAATAAATGGCAGTATATAAAAAAGATACATTTTTTCTGTGCCGGTATCATCAACAAGAGGGTGTATTGATATAATGGCTTCGTTGTGTACTGCATCAACGTCCAGAATCGATACTTTACCAACCGTCAGTTTGAAACTCATTAGCAAAGTGCCCGCAGGGGAAATTTTATTTCCGAATTTTTTATCAAATGCTGCTGGGGTTACGCTTTCTTTGGTTTCGTGAAGGTGCCCGCTTTCCGGCATATCTGCAATAGAAACCCAAGGAATATCGCCGCCCCACCATTCTGATTCTGCTCGTGGAGGTGTTTTCCCCATAGAGTAATTGACTAAATTGCCAAAACGTATCCACACCCAAGAATCAGGTATATCAAACGGAATTGTGTCATCTGAAATTGGTTCAATTTTTTTGTTAGCTTTGATTTTTCCCTCTTGAACCAGCCGCTGCTTTTCTTCCTGAATCTGGGCAAAAAGTTCCCCGGCGGTGCCCTCCTCCGGGCGCTGCTCCACCAGCCTGCCCTGGATGGCAAGCTGCAAAATGCTGTTTTTCAGTTCCTGGGGCGTCATAGGGCATCCCCTCCCAGCTTGGCGGTGATCTCGGCCAGCACCCGGTCGATCTCGGCGTTGAGAGAGGCCCGTTGCTCCTCATAGCGGTGGATCAGGTCCAGCGGGGCCAGGATTTCTTCTTCCTCGTGGGGGTAGCCGCACTGGTCCAGGTTATAGCCCAGTTCCCCGGTAAGCTGTACCACCGGGAATTTTTTCGCCTTGTCGAAGCCATCTTCAGTGATTTCCTGCCGGTCGTTCCACCATTCCATCACCGGGGCGAAATGCTCCAGCTTCATGGGTTTCGTCTTGCTGAAATGCTTGTACCCCTCCGGCATATCCAGCCGGTAGTACCAGGTCTCTCGGGTGGGGCCGGTGCGGTCAAAGAACAGGATGTTGGTGGTGATGGAGGGGTATGGGGAGAACACGCTGCCGGGCAGCCGGATGATGGTGTGTAGGTTGAACTCGGAC
>CALXAD010000067.1 GCA_944386195.1 uncultured Clostridia bacterium | reverse complement strand
ATATGGCAGCAGCCTCCTAAGCTGCAGGCCGGGGGTTCGAATCCCCTCCTGTTCGCCATTCTTTTTACCCAGACTTCACATTGACGGAATCGGTGCCGATTCGTCAGAGAAGCTCTCACAGTTTGGTACGGTTTCGATTTTCGTAAGGAGTTTAAGGGATTTCGTAGATTTTCGGTCACTCACCTCCGAGGGGTGGACACACGTTGTCTGTATCCGTAACGCCGTTGATGGATTCGAGCTCCTGGGGGCGGTCCCCCTCGGAGGAGACACCCCTCCGGACCGGGCCCCCATCTTGGAAACACCTCCGCCGACGAGACGCCCAGGGATGGTCCGGAAGACGTCGGAGTTCTGCATATGGGATCCCATCGTTCCCGGGCTTGAGAATCGAAGACGTGACATGACCGCCATTGCTCATGGACCGCGTCTCCGACCTCGGGACGACGCATTCACAACCTGATGATGACCTGTGAGTCCGTTGGGGACGATCCCCAAGATCGCTAATCTGACTACAAATGGCGTAACCTTATCCACGTCGCTGACATTGTGATTGTGCAAGAGGCTGACATCATGGCAACCAGATCATTCTACGAGGACACGGCGATAGACGCCCCAGAGACTGCTGTCGACCTCAACGATTTCGTCGAGAGCGGCTCATCTGGGAACATGGGGTCTCTATGATAGAGTACGTCAGCGCAGACAGCGAGGTCGTACGCAGACCGTTCGAGAAGTACTCCAAGAAGAAGCGATTCCTGATGGATAACAGAGGGTCCATCATCCCCTCTTTCCGAAGCGATCGGAATCTACGGAAACAAGTGGACCTCGGAAATCCTCGGAACGTTCAGATCGGTAAATTACTCTGATTCAGACATAAGGGCGCCAGACATAATGGAATGGATCATCCTGTGTCTCCATCCCTATACTCTATCACGGCATCGATCATCGAGCAGATGGGGATAAGCAGAAGCAGATATCCTGCGACTGATGCATCCATGGTCAGACCAATCGTCTCCGCCACCACATCAGGCCCAGACCTCAACACCAGATTCTGCATGGAGAACGCCAAATCCGATGTCAGAAACAAAGTCACCGCCACTAGAAACAGGTTCATAATCACCCTCATCACCAACTTCGACTTCGTTCCCGGGGCAAAATATCCAGCGACAAAGGCCATAGGGATCATCGGAAGAATCACCGGTATGTACCCTATGGCACTGACCAGGATGTCACCGGTGTCCACAGGCACCGACCCAGGCAGTGTCCTCAGGAACATGTCCAGCAGCAACCATGCCAGTGCCACGACCACAACCACCAGGATGACTATCCTTATGGCATATAGCGCAGCATACCTCAGACCCGTGCCCACGTTGCCCTCCATCATACCGTCCCCCTGACGAAGTTCAAAGCTTCCAGGAACATGTCCAGATCCTCGTCATCCACCTGCATTGGACCTTCCGATCCGGTAAACACCTTCCCTTCGGACCCCAATAGTGTGGCAATCGCTGCATCCAGGCCGTTCGTGGAAGTGACAGAGAGAATCAGGGATCCATCCGAGGACCTGATGTGGACCGACAGTGACGACCCTCCGCCCGAAAGGATGTATACGGAGTCGTCAGGCATCAAGGTCGACCTGAGCCCATCGATCCTCACCTCGAAGGCGTCGTCGGAGTTCTCTACGATCCCATAGGTCACCATCCCATCGCCTTCCGCGAGGGGCACATCGATCACGGCATCCAGGGTGAAGTCGGCCAGACCCAACAGGTAACCGCAGCTGGCTGTCACCTCGAACCTCAGAATCGAACCCTGCCTCTCGATGAGGTCGCCCATTACCAGATACAGCGTGGGCGCGAAGATGTGTGATTCCAGCGTCAACGTCCCGGTACCGTTGACAGGGATGTCCGTCGGCGCTGACGATATCACTGTCTGATAAGAGCCCCTGACCTCATCGACCAGCGTCACCTGAAATGAAAGATCCTCCAAGGCATAGGGCATATGTGAAGCCATCAGCACCGGGACCTCGGCGTCAAGGTACGCACCATTCACCTCCACCGACGGCTCGGCGTCACGTGAGATGTCCAGCCATGCACCTGAAGGCGTCAACGCCACGATGACAATGACCGCCACTACAATGACTGGCAGAACCGGTATGATTGCCAGGACGCGCCTGACCCCTTTCCTGGACTCGATGCTCATGATAGTTAACATCTATAAATAAGGCATATAGCATTTATATTTTCATGAAAGCCAGAACGGTTCTGACCCTTGCTCTGGCGGTCGCACTGATCGGAGGGATTCTCGTTGCTTTGCCACAGACGGATGTCTCCGATGCAGAGTCCGTCGACCTCGACGAGTATCTCTGGACCGCCGCGGGCTACTGCGAGAACGGCTGGGAGGCCGGAGTCTCGCTGGACCTGACGGACGAAGAGGCGTACGACGCCATCAAATCCATAGCGGGTTCACTGCCCGAAAACCTCACACAGCAAAGCCCGATTCTAGGTTTTATTATCGGGAATCCCGATTCCACCGCCGATGACCTCTACTCCATGATTCTCGGCGAGGAGGGACTCACCGTCGATGATGCCAGCGCCGCATCAGGGCAGTTCGACATATACGCCGTGTGCGAGCCCACATCGAACGGATTCACCATCACCATCAAGACCTCGGGATCCATCGATATCGACCTGAGAGCCACTTATGACGGACATACAAATCCCGTACTCTACTCCGAGATCGGATACGCTGCCGATTTCGATGCAGCCATCATCCTGAACCTATCGGACGAACTGGTCCCAGTCTCGGGAAACCTCATGTTCACGATGACGTCCACGGACACATCCGAGCGCAACTATCAGACCGTCTATGGAGATGACGGCTCCGACGTCGCGCCGTCGGATGTCATATCCGACTCTGGATCGTCCACCGTCACCGTCCATGGATCTGCTGACGTGTCGGGTATGACCGTCCAAGACCTTGACGCGGTACTCAACGGCGGAGAGGAGCCCGTCGTCGACCTCTTCCTCGTATGCTCCTCGAGTGTGGACAGCATTCCTTCCGACCCCAATGGAGATTCCATGAGCGGGTACGAGTTCAGAGGTCCGATGATGCTTCCGACCGGACTCCTGGATGCCATGGGGATCGATGGCGGAGGTTTCGATGACTACGTCGATGGAGGGACTCTGATCCCGTCCTACGGAGTTGTCCAGCCGATACTCCAAATCTGGGGCTTATTCATTCCACAGGAGGATTACAACAGCATCTCCCAGACCCTTAGAGATATGGCATCTGCCATGATGGACTCCGGCTCGTTGGACTTCGGCTACACCGTCGGCGACTCCCAGTACAACACCAATCTAGTCTCCCAGATCAGATCATCCCTGTCCGATGTGGACGCACCCCGCACGTCTCCAGTGATGAACACGACCGAGAACTACTCCCTCAGCTACCATAAGGCCGAGAGGGAGCCTGGATACTCCATCAACTTCGACTCCGACTCTGCAACCGCGCCGACGACGATCAACGGCTACCCCGTCATCGCTTCAACCGGCCCCTCCGGGTACGTTTTCAACTTCATGGTCGACGGGATTGGATACAGCGTGCAGGGGAGCGAGGCCACAGCCATCCTGACTTTCCAGAACTCAGGCGAGATCACGATACCCTCCATAGTCACATCCGACGGCACGACATACAGTGTCACCGGCCTTCTGGTCGACAACGCGCGTCTGGATTCCCTATCCGTGCCTTCATCCGTAAGGTACATGCAGTTACTGAACTCAGAGGTAGACGAGCTGTATCTGGATGCCGCCACCGGCGCCTATGCAGACAACAGCCGTGTGGATTCCATCATCTACAGAGGCACCGGAACCTACGACATCGACCTGTACTGGATCGACCAGGGCGTCTATGACCTTGGATCGATCATCATCAACGGGGAAGTCAACAACGTGTACGGCTCCATATCCGACCCGGCATACAGGGGCATCGGAAGCACGGGATACACCCACGTAGGCATAGCTTATGACCTTACTGTCGTGAACGGACAGTATACGGCCAGAGCAACCCAGCTGTTGCCCGAAGAGACTGACATCAGTGTGTATCGCACCATCACGGTCAACGGAATCGATTTCACCGCAGACTGGTCGAACGTATTCGATCTGGAGGGTGCCACCACCATGAGTATCCACTCGATACCCGACAACCTCTGCATAAGATCCCAGACGCTGGAGACCGTCGAGTTCGATAACACAGAGAGCATAGACATAAAGACGGGAACCTTCATCGAATGCTACTCCCTGAACGAAGTGACGTTCAACGGTCCTGTAGACACCATCGAACCCTATGGCTTCATCTCCTGCATATCCTTGGGATCCGTGAACTTCAATAGCACCGTGGGAATCATAGGAAGCTACAACTTCCAGGCCCTGAGCTATCTCACGAGCCTCGTGTTCAAGGGAGACGTTGGCACAATAGAGGCCTATGCCTTCGGCGGCTGCCAGAACCTGGAGACGGTGACATTCAATGGTAATGTGGACAGGATGGAGAGGAACGCATTCTCCGAATGCAGTTCACTGACAACCATCACCGTCGGCGAAGACCTCGGATTCTTGGACGGACAGAGGGAGACCAACAGCCTTGTCAGCATCGACGTGACTGGAAGACTCGGAACCATCGCCGATGGTGCCTTCAGGAACAAGACCGCATACCACATCGATGCAAACGAAGTCGTCACCGAAACCTTCTCGGTCCATGCGGGCGGAGGAGTCGGTACCGTGGGCATCGACGCATTCATCGGCTCCTCCCTAGGCTCCTTCACAGTCCAAGGTGACGTGGAACTCATCTCCGAGAACGCATTCGACAGCAGCAACCTCTCTGAATTCAAAGTAAGCGGCACCATCCATGAGGTACAGAACTACGCATTCGATAACACTGAAGTCGACATCACCTACCTTCTCACAGGAAACGGCGATTCCAGGAAGACTTTGAATGCGACCTCCTATGCGTTCGTCGGAATGACTAGCATGTACTCGCACCCGTGCACAGGCAATAAATTGACAGCCGTCATTCCCGAAGACGAGTCTGGAATCAAATTCGACATAATGCTGTACCTGGAGAACGGATACATCCGCGCAGACATAGTAGGGATCTGGTTCTCTAACGTGTACAATAGAGATCTGACAATCCCTTCTAAGCTCACATACACAAACATCACCGATAAAGAAACCGAATCTATCGAGTACCATATCTCCGGACTCGGACGGTTCGACGGCTTCTCGTACAGAACCAACGTCTCCATTGGCACACTGACGATCGGGAACAATATCACAGGCATCGGCGAGGGAATGTCGAGGATAATGACCAACGTCACCGTGGACACAGTTTCCATGGAAACCAGCGGCTATACCGTCGACACATCAACAGGACTGATAACCATCCTGACCCATGATGGCAGCACAATCTGTTCGGTCCTCAACAGGCCAAACGTCCAGCAGGAGGTGTACAC
Source organism: uncultured Clostridia bacterium (assembly GCA_944386195.1). GTDB lineage: Bacteria > Bacillota > Clostridia > TANB77 > CAG-508 > CAG-269. The sequence goes on along the minus strand of CALXAD010000067.1, from coordinate 1,301 downwards.
CGTCCCTGATGGCGTGAAGGTCCTGGACCTCACATTGTTCGACAAGCTCTCTGTGAAGATCCTGAACACGAACGAGGTGACCACGATCAGAGGCAGTCTGGACAGCATGGATGGACTGGAGCGTCTCAACATCGGCACTGATCTCACGGACTTCGAAGTCTGGAATGCACCGCTGACCCTGCAGTACATCACAGTCGACGAGGGCAACGCCAGATACTTCGCTGTGGACGGGATTCTCTACGAGCGCGCGGATGGCACTGAGAACCAGGCGAGCCTGGTCCTGGTCCCCGCCAACCTCACTAGAGAGAACGGCGAGAAGGTAACACACCTCACCGTTCCCAGTACGGTGAACGGATGTGCCATCATCGGTCTCAACGACGGCTCGTTCCGTGGAAGCACCCTGACGAGTGTTGATGTGAACGCGAACATCGATGGACTCTACGGCCAGATCTTCTACAACACCCTGATGACGAACATCTACCTTCCCAGCGGACTGCTATACGTCGACTCGAACTCCTTCGACTACAGCCTCCCGGGACTCGTGGTGAGTTCGGACGACAATGCCGTCTTCACACACAATGGCGCCATCTACCATGAGTACTCCGAAGAAGGTCCCGACGAGGAGACCATCCAGCACAAGAAGTTCGTCACATACATCGGGGATGCCGACATCCTCGTCATAGAGGACGGGACCGATGAGGTCGGATATGGACAGGTTTTGATGGACGACTACCCTGGATACATCATCGTCCCCGATTCTGTGACATACGCCAACCTGGAGATGATCAACAACTCCAACGAAGACAGGACCTATGTCCTCCTACCGTCCGGATGCTATCAGGACGCCAACTTCGACTCACTGGGCATCGTGTTCAGGACGTACCAGGCATCTGAGGACTACGGCCTCGAATTCACACCAGTGTACTCGGACGGAAACCTGACGAGCATAGACATAAAGGTCGATGGGGCAGCCTACGTCACCGCCTTAATAAACATCGGTCTCAACAACGGTGATCAGAAGATACTCACCTCTGAGAACAACTACACCGCCAACTTCGCCATCGACGAACTCCTTTCGGGAAATCCCGTCGACGGCTATCTGCTTGACGGCATGCTGACCGTCTCATACTCCGTCAGAGAGTACACGGTCACATTCGACCTTAACATCGAAGGCAGGGACGATGTCCATGAAAACGTTAGCCACGGTGCGACAGTCGATGTCCCGGATGTTTCGGATTATGACAGCGCCGTCTTCGGCGGATGGTACAGAGACAGCTCCCTGGAGGTCCCGTTCGACACCG
>CALXAD010000066.1 GCA_944386195.1 uncultured Clostridia bacterium | reverse complement strand
CTTCCGTTCTTGCCAGTTCGGCAGAATCGGTAATGCCCAATTTATTTTCTAAAGCCATGTTGTTTTTCCTTTCCTGTTATACAAACATCTTTTCAAGGCAGGCTTTTTTGATGTTTTGCAGCTTTTCAAGCTTACGCTGATGAAGGGTGATAAGGTTATCGAGATTATTAAAAATTTTCCTAATTTTTTTCTGTTCTTTCTTCAGAGGTACTAAAGTTTCAAGCTTAGTTAATTTATTAACAGCCAATCCAGGTTGAGCTGATTGGTCAGAATATTGTCCTAAATTCATTAACTGAAGTAAATAAAACAAAAATTGAGTACAATTTTCTGCATTTGCCGCAACCGCTATTGCATGTTCTGTAAAATACGCTTTTCCGCTCGAATAATTCATATTGCCACATAGCGCACCCTGCCGACCAATAAGAGCAAAATTCCCATTATGGTTGTATGTTTCGGTATAACCTCTTAATCCATTTCCTCCATATACTGGATAACTTCCAGTCTCTTTTATATTTTCATTTTTAATTGATTCACCACTTTTAAATTCCGAACATAATTTTTCTAACTTACGCTGTTCCCAAGCGATTGTTATCAAACTTATTAATCTGTATTTAAAAAGAATTTATATCGATTAATTTTATAAGATTATTATAGTTCCCAAACACAGCAAAAGAGCCAAGGAAATCCCTTGGCTCTTTTGCTGTTGCTCTGCAGATAAGCGAAAGTATTTTATTGTTCGATGTCAAACCCACCGCTTAAAATAAATTTACGTAAAAGCAGGTCAATCTTATTATTTACTTTAGGAAGTATAATTTTCTTACCTTCAACCCTTTCAAAATATGCTTTGGCTTTTTGCTTATCGGCAGTTGCCTTTAATGTGTCAAAACGCCCAAAAGCGTTGATGTTTGAATCAGTTAAACCAAGCGACATGAGTTTTTGCAGTTTATCTTCGTCAACACCCAAAACCTGTGCCAGCTGATGTACCTGCGTATTTTTGGCTTTAGATAAATACTCTGTAATATAATCCCTAAACGTTTTGCCTTCTTCTGCTACTACGTCGCCGCGCTGAATATCATGCAAAAGGATGTTGGCAAATTTTTGTTCTTCCTGCGTTAATGTAGCAAATGTTTTGTGCAATTCATCAGCAGCTTTTGTTAAAACTTCCTCACTTGTACCATCTGTATGCAAAAGTTTAATATACTTTACAAAGCGCGAGTTCATGTAATCTGAATCAATATCATCGGTATCAATGGTAGTTAAGTAACCATCAATATCATACGGTACTTCTATTATTCCTCCAGTGCCTGGGTCTCTGCTAAGTTCTTTATACCTTTGCAGCAGAATTTTATAAGTTTTTTCGTCCAACTCTACTTTTACAGTATATTTTTTGCCGGTATCTTCTTTTGCAAATTTATATTCAAGTTGCTGCCAGTTAAAGCCTTGCAATTTTGCTGCTTCCAGCGATTCGTTAAGTAGCTTAAAAAGCCGTGCAAATTCTGCACGTTCTGCCGTTTGTTCCGGCAATTTTGCAAAATCCGGCACGCCAGCCTGTTCAAAAACATCTTTAATCCTTTTAAAATGAAAATTCAAGTTCTCTAAATTTATATCAAGCTTGTTTACAAACAACCCTAACGGCTTATCGCCAGAATACAGCTTAAACGCCGCTGCCACACGCTTTTCCATTGTATGTGGCCTGCGGTAATACTTGATAGTGCCAAACGGTTTTTCCGGCCCAAAAATACGGTTAGTACGCGAAAATGCCTGGATAATATTTTCGTATTTTAACATTTTGTCCATATACAGCGTGTTAATCCATTTAGAGTCAAAGCCCGTCAGCATTTGGTCTACTACTATAAGCAGGTCAATTTGTTCTTCCGGCTTATTGGCAATATGAGCATAAGGACGTTTATGCGCAAGGCGCGAAGCAATGTCTTTTTTCATTGCCGCAAAAGTAGGTATGGTAAACTTTTGGTTATAAAGTTCATTATAATCGCTGATAATTTCTACCAGCCCGTCCTCTTTATAAACCGCGCCGCCGTTATTATCAATATTGGGGTCAAACAGTGCCGTTATTTTTAAATTAGTGCCTACTTTTTTAAACAAGCGGTAATACTGTATCGCTTCATGTATGCTGCTGGTTGCAAAAATGGCATGAAATTTGCTGTTATGGCTAAGGCATACCCAATTATCTATAATATCCTTTACAACGCCATTTTGATGTTCTTCTGTTCTATACTGACTATCCGGCAGGTAATCTTCTATCCCTTCAAGGTAATTACCATTTTCAATACGCCCTGCCATGGGAACCTTCATATATTCTTCAAAAGTCCTACGTTTATTTTCATCTGCATAGGCTTCTTCAACAGTTTTAGCTTTAGCCGCCGCTAAAGCAATTTGCACACGCACGTCCTGGTCTTTAAAGGTTAAAACCTTATACGGGTCAAATCCAAGCACGTTTTTATCGCGGATGCCGTCGGCGATGCTGTATCTGTGCAGTTCGTTGCCAAAAATCATAGCGGTTGTAGTTTTCTTTTTTTGGTTTTCTTCGTGTATTGGCGTGCCAGTAAAGCCAAAAAATACCGCTTTGGGAAATGTTTGCTTAATAATATACAGCATATCACCAAAGGTAGAACGGTGGCACTCGTCAACAATAAATACAATACGTTTAGCTTGCATTAGCTTAATATCGGCAGAGGTCATACCGCCTTCAGCCTCATCTTTAATATTGCTCATTTTTTGGATAGAAGTAACTATCAGTGTATCTGTAACGCTGTTACTTTTTAACTTGCTTACCAGTACGCCGGTGTTTTCGGTAGATTGCACGCTGTCCGCATCATCGGCAAAACCACGGTACTGCCTTAAACTTTGCGTACCAAGTTCAATTCTGTCCATCAAAAATACAACCTTATCCGCGTCGTTAGATGCCGCAATAAGCTGGGCAGATTTAAAACTGGTCATAGTTTTGCCGCTGCCAGTAGTATGCCAAATATAGCCGCCAAGTTGTTCGTTGCCTTCCCACTTTGTTTTGGCAACTTTATCGGATATAGCGCTGGCAGCAAAATACTGGTAGCTACGCATTACTTTTAACGTACCATCTAAATCATCGGCAACAGTGTAGAAACCTATCAGTTGATGAGCCATTGGAATTGAAAGCAGGGTAGAAGCAATTTTTTGCCAGTCATTAATCGGTTCGTTATTAAAATCTGCCCAATGAAAATAAAAATCAGGATTAAATTTGCCATCCGGTCCGGGATTAGCAAAATATACGGTTTCTTCTGGATTCATGGCAACAAAAATCTGCACCAGCGAAAACAAACCGGTAAATACTCCTTCATGCGCATATTTTTCAATTTGGTTATATGCCTGGCTTACAGGTATGCCACTCTTTTTTAGTTCGATATGGATAACAGGCATACCGTTTATAAGCAGCATTACATCGCCGCGGCGTTTATTAAGCATTGGCGATTTTGTATTAAATTTAGGTTGTTCTACGATTTGATAGCGGCTTTGCCCGGCAGCAATTTCGCGGCGGTCATAAATTTTAAGCGATACCTCTTTGCCAAAGTGCAAGGTATCATCCGGATTATCACGCTTAATCATTACGCTGCCGCCGTTAATAAAACCGTTAAGCATTAAAGGGGTTCTTAAATTGGCAATCTGCTCTAAAATTTGCTGCATTTCTCCCTTTGTTAAAGGATAATCGTTTAGACGGTCAATGCTGCGGTTGTTTTCAAACAAAATATTAGCCCAGTTTTGAATAAGTTCTTCTTCGGTACAATTTTTTAAAATAACAGGCTCCCAGCCTTTAGAGGGCAGCAAACGGACAAGCTCTTTTTCAAATTCTGCTTCTGATGTAAATGCCATAATTCTTTCCTTTCTATCTGACAAACAGATTTATTGTTGTATGTTTATGCAAAATAAGCCAAATTTTACGCTGATGAAGGGTGATAAGGTTGTCGAGTTTGTAAAAGAATTTTCCTAATTGCTGTTGTTCCTTGTCATGTGGAACAAAAATATTTATTTCCATAACTTTGTTTTTGGAAATATTATATCGTGATATTCCTTGTGCCAATAAAATAATTTGTTTTCTTGTAACTTGTGCCCTAAGCATATAAGCAAGAAAATAATTGTCTAATATAATAAAAGGTCTAAAGCCAAAGCAAAAACTATTTAAATATACAGTTCCGCACTTTTTTAATAAAACAGAACTCATCCCAACTTCTTCAGGAGTTTCTGACGAAGTAGTGAAGAAAACATCGCCTATTTCAACTTCATTTTGCTTTAAATCAATTTCAATAGGCTCTGTCATTTCAACATCAATAATTGTATTAGAGTAAACATTCATATATGTAATAAATTGTGCTTTACCATGCCCGAAATCATCTTTTGTTTTTCCAGAAAGTCCTGTATAAGTCTTTCCAAAATTTCCTAACTTACGCTGTTCCCAAGCGTCGGTAAATCCTTTAAATCTAATTTGTGGTTTTTTAGCATTTTCAGGCATTT
>CALXAD010000065.1 GCA_944386195.1 uncultured Clostridia bacterium | reverse complement strand
ATTTAATTTTCTCCAAATAAATCTCTTGTATAAACTTTAGTCTTTACATCAGATAATTCTTCATTCATTCTGTTAGCTAAAATAACATCTGAAATTACTTTGAATTCATTTAAATCTTTAATTACTTTAGAATTAAAAAACTTTTCTTCTTTCATCGTCGGCTCATAAACAATTACTTCTATTCCTTTGGCTTTAATACGTTTCATTACACCCTGTATAGAAGACTGCCTGAAATTATCGCTGTTTGCCTTCATTGTTAAACGGTAAACCCCAACAACTTTAGGATTTCTTTCTATAATTCTGTCCGCAATAAAATCTTTGCGGGTGCGGTTTGCCTGCACAATAGCCCCTATAATATTATTAGGTACATCATGATAGTTTGCTAAAAGCTGCTTAGTATCTTTTGGCAGACAATACCCTCCATAACCAAAGGAAGGATTGTTATAAAAATCGCCGATGCGTGGATCAAGGCATACACCTTCAATAATCTGTTTGGTACTTAATCCCCTGACTTCTGCATATGTATCCAGTTCATTAAAAAATGCAACACGCAAGGCCAAATACGTATTGGCAAAAAGTTTAACAGCTTCCGCTTCGGTTGGATTAGTGTATAAAACAGGAATATCTTTTTTTACAGCAGCTTCTTTCAGCATCGCAACAAATAGTTCCGCTTTGTCCTTAAAAGAACAATTTTCTCCAACCCCTACAATAATACGTGAAGGGAACAGGTTATCGTATAAAGCCTTGCCTTCGCGTAAAAATTCCGGTACAAACATTATTTTAAGCTGTGGATACTCTTTGCGGATACTTTCTGTAAACCCAACGGGAACAGTAGATTTAATAACTATTACTGCATTACTATTTACTTTTTTTATAATATCTAAAACCGCATTAATTGAAGAAGTATCAAAATAATTTTTTTGCGGATCATAATTAGTTGGTGTTGCTATAATTATAAAGTCCGCATCTTTATAAGCAGATTCTGCATCAGTAGTTGCCAATAAATCTAAATTCTTGTTTTTCAAAAAATCTTCTATTTCTTTATCTACAATAGGAGATTTTTTTGCATTTATAGTATCTACTTTGCTTTGAATAATATCAACAGCCACAACATTATTATGCTGTGCAAGCAATACAGCATTTGATAAACCTACATATCCTGTTCCTGCTACTGCTATTTTCATAAGAACATCTCCCATTATTTATGGTAAAATTCACGATACCAATTGACAAATTCAGTAAGGCCTTCCCTTATACTCGTTTGCGGTTTAAAGTTAAAATTTTTCTCAAGCTCGCTGACATCAGCATATGTTTGATAAACATCACCAGGCTGCATAGGAAGATATTCTTTTTTAGCCTCAATGCCAATGATTTCTTCTAATGTTTCAATAAAAGTTAATAGTTTTTCCGGTTTGTTATTGCCAATATTATAAACTCTATATTGATCTCCGTTTTCATCTTTTGACGGCGGACACGGTAAAATATTTTTTATTCCTGTTACAATATCATCAACATAAGTAAAATCTCTTAACATATTGCCATTATTGAATATTTTTATAGGTTCTCCAGCAAATATTTTATTGGTAAATCCAAAGTATGCCATATCCGGACGTCCAAACGGACCATAAACAGTAAAAAATCTTAAACCCGTTGCCGGTATTTTATAAAGATGAGAATAGGTAAAAGCCATAAGTTCATTAGATTTTTTTGTAGCAGCATAAAGACTTATCGGTCTGTCTACATTATCATCTACTGAAAACGGCGTTTTTTTCTGATTGCCATATACAGATGAACTTGACGCATATATCAAATGCTTTACAAGATAATGTCTGCATGCTTCTAAAACATTAAAAAATCCAATTATATTTGAATCAATATAAGCTTTAGGATTATCTATGCTGTAACGTACTCCAGCCTGAGCTGCAAGGTTAACTGCAATATCCGGTTTATATGTTTTAAAAACATTATTAACAGAATTTTCATCAGCAAGATCAGCTTGTATAAATTTAAAATTCTTATACTTGTTTAAAATTTCCAAACGCGCATATTTTAAACTAACATCATAATAATTGTTAATATTATCAAAACCGATTATCTCATATTGCTCATCTAATAAACTTTTAGCTAAATGAAAACCGATAAATCCGGCAGCACCTGTTATAAGAATAGTTTGTTTCATAAAATCATTCCTCATAATCCAAGTTTCAAGCGTATTTTAAGGATAGAATACCAGAAGTATGATTCTATCATATTCAGCCAATTATTATTTTCTTTATAATACTTGCCTATTTTCTTATAATCATGATAATACTGTGGTTTTTTAGGCGGCAATTTATCAGTTAAAGCTGGCCAGGGAGAAATTGCCAAATATTTACGCCATAAAGCATCATATTTATTTAATTCCATTTCCCATGGTTTAAATCTTCCAAAAAAATGATAAATTACACAATCTTTTACATCCGTACTTTCTTGCATTACATTAAATTTTTTATCTAAAAATATGATATCCCCATCCATAACAAGATTTAAAATATCCTGGCTCTGTCCTAAAAATCTTTTAGGATCTGCACCTTTAAACGTAAAAGCCTTTTCTGTAATTTGCAATCTATTCCAGTTATGAATGTTAACAAACATCATGCCATCATTAAAATATTTGTTGTTTTTTAATTTTAAAAACTTAGTTCTATATTCAACAGCCTCTGGTAAATCTGACACCGCAGCAAATGCCTTACCTTCAAAATCAATATCATTCAGCTGCCATAAATCTCCTAAACAAACCATATCGGCATCCATATATAAAAAGCAATTAATATCTTTTAAAATTTTAGGCATAATCAGCCGTAAATATGTTACTCTTGAAAATCTTTTTACTTTAATATGAAAACCGTCAAGAATATTCATATCAATAACATAGATACATAATTTTATATTATATTTTTCTGCTATTGATTTTAACTTTTTAGCACTTTCTTGCTCATATGCATCAGTAAAAATATAGAATGTAAAATTTTTATCTTTATTATTTTCTAGAACTGAAATTATAGCAACTGCTGCTTGACGAAAATACGCATCATTCACATTAAATGCAACGTGCATAGAGCGCCTTGTGTCTATATTTGAATTAAATTCCAGCTTATCTTTTATAACTATAGCATTACTATCCAAGTTTTTCATAAACATTCCCCTGCATTTTATGTTTTATAATATATTATATATAAATGTTATTAATTTAATCTAAATTTATCTCATTTCCCTTTACAACACGCCAAGCAGTTATTTTTTTTGCGGCGTCTGCTCGTTTTTTAATATCATCCGGTGCTTTGA
>CALXAD010000064.1 GCA_944386195.1 uncultured Clostridia bacterium | reverse complement strand
GTACACGATAACACAAAATCGCGTGTTGAGAGGAAAATCAAAATGGCAGAAAGAAACATGGTAAATTTGACAATAACGATGACAAGAGAAGAGCGCAAGGCGCTCAAGCAGATTGCCTTGGATAAGGATATGACGGTTTCTGCCCTTCTGCGTGAATGGTTGAAAGAATATCAGGAAAAGGAGGCGGAGCAGTAATGGCGGGTAATGCTGATTTAGGTGCCGCAAGGACTGCTAAGAAAGATGAATTTTATACGCAGTTGACGGACATTGAAAAGGAAATGCGATACTATCGCAAACTCTTGCAAGGCAAGACGGTGCTATGCAATTGTGATGATCCGTTTGAGAGCAACTTCTTTAAGTATTTTGCGCTGAACTTCAATCGTTTAGGGCTGAAAAAGCTGGTCGCAACTTGCTACCATTCATCCCCGATGGCAGGGCAGCAGTTACAATATGGTTGTGACGCAGACGGCCAGATGACTTTTTACTTTGAAGATAAGGGGGCGGAAGAGAATAAAAGCAAGCGTCCTTATAAGGCCGTGGTCACTCAAGTATATGACAAAATGGGTGACGGCGGTGTGGACATGCTGGATGTGGCAGAACTGTTCCGCTCCGGCGAAAATGAGTTGGTAGAATTGGAAGGTGATGGAGATTTCCGTTCGCCTGAATGCCTGGCTTTGCTGGATGAAGCGGATATTGTAGTAACTAATCCGCCGTTTAGCCTGTTTAGAGAGTATGTGTCTGTTCTGGTGGAACATGGTAAGCATTTCATCATTATTGGTAATGTGAATGCAATCACATATAAAGAGATTTTCCCTCTCATCAAAGAGGATAAACTGTGGCTTGGTGCAAGTATTCACTCAGGTGACCGGAAATTTTATGTTCCTGATGATTATCCTCTGAATGCCTCAGGGTGTGGTATTGACGAGGATGGTCGACGTTATATTCGGGTAAAAGGTGTACGCTGGTACACAAATCTCGATATGAAACAGCGTCATGAAGAATTGATTCTGGTTAAGCGATATAATCCAGATGAATATCCTACATATGATAACTATGACGCTATCGAAGTGTCTAAAACGGCTGATATTCCATGCGATTATGATAAAATTATGGGGGTTCCTATTACATTCTTGGACAAGTATTGCCCGGAGCAATTCGAAATTGTGGGGCGTGCAGATGCAAATATTGCGAATGAAAACAATATTTATCATATCGACGGCTTTAAGGACAAAGGCGGTGCTCCATTGCTTTTAGGAAAGTTTGTTTATAAACGCATTCTGATTCGCAACAAACACCCAGAACCGCCGAAAGAGGTGAAATGATATGCAGATCAATGAGTTAAAAGTGACTGTCGGTGAAGTCTGTGAGGGATACTTCAACGACGCAGAAGAAGGTGTTGTCGGTTACGACGAGCGCCTTGATATAAGACCGAAGTATCAGCGTGAGTTCGTCTACAAGGACGCGCAACGTGATGAAGTCATTCGCACTGTCATGAAGGGCTTACCGCTCAACGTGATGTACTGGTGCAAGGTGAAGAAAGAGGACGGCTCCGACGGGTTCGAGGTGCTGGACGGCCAGCAGCGCACGATCTCTCTGTGCGAATACGTGGACGGCTCTTTCTCTGTGGATGACAAGTATTTTTACAATCTGCCAGCCGACAAGAAACAGCAGATTCTTGACTATCCCCTGTTCGTGTATGTCTGTGACGGCACGGACAGCGAAAAGCTGGAATGGTTCCGTATTATCAACATTGCAGGCGAAGAATTGACCGATCAGGAGCTGCGGAACGCTGTCTATGCCGGCAGCTGGACTTCTGACGCAAAGCGGTATTTTTCCAAAACCGGCTGCGCGGCGGATCAGCTTGCAGGTGATTATCTGAAAGGTTCCAGTATCCGGCAGGAATATCTGGAAACAGCTATTTTCTGGGCAGCCAGCGCCGAAGGAAAAACCATTAAGGCTTACATGGCCGAACATCAGAATGACCCCAGTGCGGTGCAGTTGTGGAATTATTTCCGCTCTGTCATTGACTGGGTACAGGCAATCTTTCCGAAGAAGCGCAGAGAAATGAAAGGGCTGCCGTGGGGGCTTTTCTACAATCAGCATGGCAAGCGAACAGACCTTGACCCGAAGAATCTGGAAGCAGAGATCCAGCGTCTCATGGGTGATGAAGACGTAACCAAAAAATCCGGCATTTATGAGTATTTGCTGACAGGCGAAGAGAAAAAGCTGTCAATCCGCGCTTTTGACCGGCGGGATGCCTTGGCTGCTTATGAAAAACAGGGCCACAAATGTGCAATCTGTGGCGAAGAATTCGAGTTTGAGCAGATGCACGCCGATCATATTACCCCGTGGAGCAAAGGTGGCAAGACTACTCCAGACAACTGTCAGATGCTTTGCCGGGATTGCAATTTAGTGAAAGGTGCGCAACTGTAAATGGCACAAAAGAAATTGCGTTGCTATCTTTATACTCGGGTATCCACACAGATGCAGGTGGACGGATACAGTCTGGATGCACAGCAAGACCGACTGACAAAGGAGGCAGCTCACCGCAGTATGCAGGTGGTTGCCACCTTTTCGGACGAGGGAAAATCCGGCAAGAATACCACCGGCAGGCCGCAGTTTCAAGCCATGATGCAACGGATACAGA
>CALXAD010000063.1 GCA_944386195.1 uncultured Clostridia bacterium | reverse complement strand
GACCAATCATCTATATTGTAAAGAAAAAAAGTATAATTATCAACTTAATGATAACTATACTTTTATGGTACCAAATTATAAAGCACACTATATTTATACACTCTCATACACTTTTAAAGAAGTTCTTACGAAATTTTATTAAGCTAAACTGCTTAACACAACATTATAATAGTTTTTATTTTTATAAAATTAGAAAGTCGCACTGAGGCGTACAGAGGTGTTGTTATCCACGAATAAGAAGTTTATACAGCAATAGTTACTGAATTTTGCGACAAAGGCAATGTCAGTAGTGTATTGTGAAGAAGACCAGTACTGGCCTTTTAATCCATAAGTAGTATAATCACTTGTTCTAATATCTAAATTATCTCCAAATGCTGCCCATTCTGATTTTGAAGGTACAAACCAGCCATTATTTACTTGTTCTTTTATTACTCCCCACATATCAGCATGCTTTGCATTACCATTTTGTGCTCCCCAATTTTCTGAATTCCATTTTGCCATTACATATGCCGTATTTTCTTTTCCAGTTCCAAAATCATTATCTGAAAAATTTACTTTTTTATCTAATTTTCCAATTGCTTCATAATACCAACAACAATATGTTCCTGGATTTATATCTTCTAATGCCATTACATAAAATCTGTCTGCACTTGCCGTTCCATCCGTTCCATCTATTGCTGCTATTAAATTTCCTGTTTTATTTCCAAATCTTTCGTCTGCATACTTTTCTTCTTTTATATAATACTCCTTTAATCCTGTTTGTGCTTTGTATGAATAAGTGCTCCAATCGTTATTATTCCATATTCCACTTCCTCCTATTGCTAAATCTGCGTATATTATTCCATCTGCTTTTCCATCTCCATTCATATCTGCATAATTTCCTACATAAGATTCTGTTTTTGAAATTGGCTGCTTTGTTTCTTCTGTCTTTTGTGTTACTGTAGTTGTTTCTATATCATTTCCTGCATTATCTACTGCTTTCATCTTTATTTGATAATCTGTTCCTTCTGTTAATCCTGTAAATGTATAACTTGTTTCTTCTTGTCCTTCACTTGGCTCCCAAGTTGCTCCATTATCTTTACTAAAATAATATACTTTTATTTCACTACATCCATCTTCTTCTGTTGCTTCGGCATCTTCCGTGCTTCCTTCTACTGTTATACTATTTTCTGTTACTTCCTTTACATTTAAACTAAATTCTTTTGGGTCTAATCTATCTATATTTCCTATATTTACTGTTGTATATCCTCCTGCCTCTTTTCCATTCCATAATCTTACATATATTACCCCATTATGTTCTGCTGTTATTTTATCTGTATAATATTTCCAATTATTTGTTCCATATTTTGAATATTGTAATGTATATCCATCTATTTTACTTGTTATTTTTACTGTTACTGCTTGATTTGTATATGTATTCGGAATTATTGTTGGATCTATATCACTTTGTTGTAAATCTGGTGGTGCTACTTCTTCATCTCCTACTGTATTTTCTGTATCACCTGTATTCTCTGTATTACTTGTATTTCCTGTATTTCCTTCATTTCCTGTACTTTCTCCACCTTCTCCTTCTCCTATATACTCTACTTTATCTTTAGTTACTTCAAACTCATACCCTTCTTTTGTTACTACTTCTATTGTTTCATCATCTTTTCTTGTTACTTCTGCCTCTTTAAATGCTTCATCTTTTTTTATTTCTTCTTCATATTTATCCATATATTCTTTGTCACTTAATCCTTTTGAAACTTTTTCCACTTTTATTCCTATTAATTCTAACTCTTCTTTATATCCTTGTATCTCTGTCTGTTGTTTTGCACCTTTTGCCTGTTTTATTATTCCATTATCCCCTGTTATCATTGAAAGAGTTATTCCTGCTAGAATTAAAAGTACTATAATAGTTACCACTAATGCAATCAATGTTATTCCTCTTTGGCTACTCTTACTTATCTTTCCTTCTATCATCTCTATCCCCCTATCTTTTTGTTATCTCTACATCATATGTATTTGCATAATCAAATGTTGTACTTGTACTTAATTGTGTACTTTCTCCTGGCTCTAACTCTCCTATATATCCAACTAATGTTGTTAGTTCTTTTCCATTTTCATCTATTAGTTTTATATTTATTTCATAATTCCCTTTTGTTGTATTTGAATTATTTGTTATTGTTCCTAATAACTTTGTTATATTTCCTTCTTCTGTTAGTTGCATATTACTTATTTCCATTCCATCTATTTCTTTTGTCTCTTTTAATTTTTCACTTGTATTTAATTTCGTTCCATTTTCTAATACTTCTACATATTTTTCTTCTTCCACTGTATTATTTTCTACTGTTTCATTATTAACTATATTTTCATCCTCTTTATTTTTACCACTTGCAATTAAAACTACTATTATTGCTATTACTGCTATTCCTATTAGCACTCCTATTACTTGTTTTTCCTTTTTACTCATATTTATTCCTCCCTTCTCTTTATTTATTTTTCTTTTTAAAGCAACAAAAAAGATAGCAAAATACGAGGCTGCTGAAAAAGTAGTTAAAAAAAATAGTGAATTGGAAAATATTTTTTCTAATTCACTATTTTTATTAAAATT
>CALXAD010000062.1 GCA_944386195.1 uncultured Clostridia bacterium | reverse complement strand
AAAATAGACGGTTACCATATATTACCAGTCAAAATTCAAAAGAAAAATATTAAAAGCAGATTTACTCTTTTTTTCTGAAACTTTATAAATCTACTTGCAAAGACATATTTTTTGGTATAGAATTATAACAGCCTAAGGATAGGCAAAAATATATATTAAGGAGGAATTATTATGTCAATAAGAATAGGTATTAATGGATTTGGAAGAATAGGAAAATTATCATTCCAAGCAGCACTTGCAAAAGAAGGTGTAGAAGTAGTAGCTGTTAATGACCCATTTATAGAAGCTGATTATATGGCTTATATGACAAAATATGATACAGTTCATGGAAGATTTAATGGAGAAATAGAAGCTAAAGATGGAAATTTAGTTGTAAATGGTAAAGTTATAAAGGTATATAATGAAATGGACCCACATAATATCCCTTGGGGAGCTGATGGAGTTGATTATGTATTAGAATGTTCAGGTGTATTTAAAACATTAGAAAAAGCACAAGCTCATATTGATGCAGGTGCTAAAAAAGTTGTAATAAGTGCACCATCAAAAGATGCTCCAATGTTTGTTATGGGTGTTAACCATACAACATATGACCCAAGTATGAACATTGTTTCAAATGCATCTTGTACAACAAACTGTTTAGCTCCACTTGCTAAAATTATAAATGATAATTTTGGAATTACAGAAGGTTTAATGACTACAGTTCATTCAACAACTGCAACTCAAAAAACAGTTGATGGAGCTTCTAAAAAAGATTGGAGAGGTGGACGTGCAGCATCTGCAAATATAATCCCATCTTCAACAGGAGCTGCAAAAGCAGTTGGAAAAGTTATTCCAGAATTAAATGGAAAATTAACAGGTATGTCATTTAGAGTTCCAACAGTAGATGTTTCAGTAGTTGATTTAACTTGTAATTTAGCTAAACCAACAACATACGAAGAGATATGTGCAGCAGTTAAGAAAGCAGCTGAAGGAGAATTAAAAGGAATAGTTGAATATACAGAAGATGATGTTGTATCATCAGACTTTATATCAGACCCTCATACATCAATTTTTGATGCTAAAGCAGGTATCATGCTTACAGATACTTTTGTTAAGTTAGTAGCTTGGTATGATAATGAATGGGGATATTCAAATAAATTAGTAGATTTAGCTTGCTATATTGCTAGCAGAAGCTAATATATAATATGAAATAAAAGAATACTTTTAAAAGGTATTCTTTTTTTTACTATAAAAATAATTAATTTAAAATTACATATAATATATATAATTAATAAATAATTTATTACGAAAAAGTTCCGTAAACGGAAAAAATTCGTAATAAAAATTGACTAAATATATAATTATATGCTATAATTATTACGAAAAAGTTCCGTAAACGGAAAAAATTCGTAATGGAGGTAATGGTATGGAAATAAAAAGAGATTATTATTTAAAAGAACTTATAGATAGAATTGATAATCAGCTTATAAAAATAATAACAGGAATTAGAAGATGTGGGAAGTCTTATTTATTAAATACAATATTTAAAAATTATTTAATAGAGCAAGGAATTGACGAGGAGCATATAATACAATTAAGTTTAGATGAGAATAAAAATAAAAAATATTTAGACCCAGATGTATTAGATGAATATATAAGAAGTTTAATTAAAGATAAAAATAAATATTATATATTATTAGATGAAGTACAAGAAGTTAAAAATTTTGAATCAGTTTTAATAGGCTTTATGCATATAAGCAATGTGGAAATATACGTAACTGGAAGTAATTCTAAATTTTTATCATCAGACATTGTAACAGAGTTTAGAGGTAGAGGTGATGAAATAAGAGTATATCCTTTATCTTTTTCAGAATTTTATTCTGTGTATGAAGGCTCAGAAGAAAAAGCATTAAGTGAATATTATACCTATGGAGGATTACCTTTAACAGTAATTGCAAAAACAGATAATAGTAAAATAAATTATTTAAGAGCACAAAAAGATAATGTATATATAAATGATATTGTGGAAAGAAATAAAATCCAAAATAAAGAAGAACTAGAAATGCTTGTACAAATAATAGCTTCAGATATAGGTTGTCTTACTAATCCTTTAAAATTATCAAATAATTTTAAAGAAAGAGATAGTTTATCTACTATGACGGATAAAACGATTTATAATTATTTAGGGTATTTACAAGATGCTTTTATGATAGAGAAAGCAAGAAGATTTGATGTAAGAGGAAAAAGATTTATTGAAACACCTCAAAAATATTATTTTACAGACATGGGAATCAGAAATTCATTTTTAGATTTTAGACAAAGTGAAGAAGTATCACATATAATGGAAAACGTTATTTATATAGAACTAAAAAAACGTGGTTATAATGTTGATGTTGGTTCTGTTGAAATTCGTGAAGGTAATGCAAAGAAACAGTTAGAAATAGATTTTGTAGCTAATAAAGGAAATAACAAAATTTATATTCAATCAGCTCTTGAGATGAAAACAGAAGAAAAAGTAAAACAAGAACAGAAGTCATTATTAAATGTAAATGATTTCTTTAAGAAAATAATTATAGTTGGAGATAATATTAAAAGGTCTCGTTTTGATAATGGTATTATAATAATGAGTATATATGATTTTCTTTTAGATGCTAATAGTTTAGAATATTAATAAGTAAAAAAGAAGGATTCATTAAGTTGAAACCTTCTCTTTTTTTATATAATAGGAAAGTAAAACAATTTGTTTTAAAACTGTACGAAAAATAAAATTTTATCAAAAAGTACTTGCGAAAATTTGTTTTGCATGATATAAATATTAAAGTGAATGGAGGTGAGGACTTGAAACTAACATTTACATGTGATTTAAGAATAAAGGAGACACAAGAAAAAATAATAAAAGAGATAAAATGGCATTGTAGTAAAGCATATAACACATTTAATTATGAAATAAGAGAAGGAAAAGTAGATGTAAGTAAAATAAAGAAAGTGGTGTTAAGATAGATTTTGGACACGAAAGCGTAGAGATGATATAATTGTTTTGTACGCTAGAAAGGAGTGTTCA
>CALXAD010000061.1 GCA_944386195.1 uncultured Clostridia bacterium | reverse complement strand
ACTTAATCCTACAAGTGATAATACCATTGGTACTTGTCTTCTTATATGTCTTGGTGTTGCTCTTACTATATACATTGCATATGCTACATTATCATATACTGTTTTATCTGGTAAAAGTCTAAAATCTTGGAATACAACTCCCATACTTCTTCTTAAATATGGTATTCTATTTGGTTTTAAAAATGTTGTATCTTTTCCATTTATTATTATATTTCCTGATGTTGGTTCTTCTTCTTTTAATATTAATTTTATTAATGTTGATTTTCCGCTTCCTGATGAACCAACTAAAAATGCAAACTCACCTTTATCTATAACAAAATTTGCATTTTTTATTGCTTTTGTTCCTGTATCATATACTTTTGAAACATTTCTAAATTCAATCATTTTAGTTTCTCCTTACCTTTTGTTTATATATAATTAATCGCATAGTTTTCTATTATATTTTATCCTATCTAATCATATCAATAAAGTTGAAATTTTGCAATACTTTTTTAGTACTTTTTCGATAGAAAAAGTTGGTTTTTTTGCTTTTTTTAGCACCTTTCTTCGTTTTTCTTCATTTTTCAAAATTTACACAATGTTCACAAAAGAAAAAACTGAGCAAGTTTATTCTTGCACAGCTTTTTTTATACTTTCTGAATCTATTCCAAAATATTTAATTAATTCTTCTGCTTTTCCAGAACGACCAAAGCAATCATTTATTCCTATTCTTTTTAATTTTACAGGATAATTTTCTGTTAAAACTTCAGAAATTGCTGAACCTAATCCTCCTATTATACTATGGTCTTCTACAGAAATTAATTTTTTAGTTTCTTTTGCACATTTTATTATCATTTCTTTATCTATTGGTTTTATTGTATGCATATCTACAACACGCACTTCTATTCCTTGTTTTTGTAATTCTTCTTTTGCAATCAATGCTTGTTCTACAGTTACTCCTGTTGCAAAAATAGTTGCATCTGTTCCTTCTCCTATTTGAATAGCTTTTCCTATTTCAAATTTCTGATTTTCATCATATATTTTACTTGTTTTTACTCTTGCAAGTCTTAAATATACAGGTCCTTCTATTTTTGATATTTCCTCTACTGCCCATTTAGTTTCTACATCATCTGATGTTGTCATTACTGTCATATTAGGCATTGTTCTCATCATTGAAATATCTTCTATCATTTGATGTGTTGCTCCATCTTCACCTACTGTTATTCCACTATGTGTTACACATATTTTTACATTTAACTTAGGATAACATACACTACATCTTATTTGGTCATATGCTCTTCCTGCAGCAAATGCTGCAAATGTACTTACATATGGTATTTTTCCACATGTTGCAAGTCCTGCTGCTGTTCCTATCATATTAGCTTCTGCTATCCCCATATCTAAAAATCTTTCTGGAAATTCTTTAGCAAATATATTTGTTTTTGTTGCTGATGATAAATCAGCATCTAATACTACTATTTTTTCATTTTTCTTACCTAATTCTGCTAAAGCTTCTCCATAACTTTGTCTTATCGCTTTTTTTATCTCTTCCATAACAAAACCTCTCTTAAATTTATTATTTTAATTCTTCCATAGCTTGTTTATATTGTTCTTCATTAGGTGCTTTTCCATGCCATTCTGCTTTATTCTCCATAAATGATACACCTTTTCCTTTTATTGTTTTTGCTATAATACATACTGGTTTTTCTTTTACATTTTTTGCTACTTCAAATGCTTTTTTTATTTCTTCTATGTCATTTCCATCTATATTTATTATTTGAAATCCAAAACTTTTAAATTTTTCATCTATTGGATATGGACTCATTACTTTATCAATTGTTCCATCTATTTGTAAATTATTATTATCTACTATTACACATAAATTATCTAATTTATATTTACTAGATGCCATTGCTGCTTCCCAAACTTGACCTTCTTCTATTTCTCCATCTCCTAAAATGCAATATACTCTATAATTTTTATTATTCATTTTTCCTGCTATTGCCATTCCATTTGCTGCAGATAGTCCCTGTCCTAATGAACCTGTTGTCATATCAACTCCTGGTACTTTTGTCATATCAGGATGTCCTTGTAATTTACTTTCTATGTTTCTAAATGTTGTTAATTTTTCTACATCAAAAAATCCTCTATTTGCTAAACAGCTATATAATGCAGGTGAACAATGTCCTTTAGATAATACTAATCTATCTCTATCTTCCCATTTTGGATTTTTTTCATCTACATTTAATTCATCAAAATATAATACTGTAAGTATATCTGCAACTGATAAAGAACCTCCTGGATGTCCTGATTGTGCTTTATATACTTCTTCTATTATACCTCTTCTTACCTTTTTTGCCATGTTTTTTAATTCTTCAATTTCCAAAAGTTCATCAACTCCTTTTCTAATTTCTCATTTAATATATCATACTTTATTTTATTTTTCTATATAATTTTATAATTTATTATTTTTATATTTACAAAAGTAAACAGACCCCTTATTTAAGAGGTCTGTTTACTTATACTTTATTTATAATTCCACCCAATAATCAATTGAATCTTCATCGATTCCAGTTACAACAGTATCTAAAATAACTATTGCTCTAATTGGAAATCCACGAACACCACTTAATTCATATGAATTAAACAAATTGCAACTAATAATCCTACCTTCTTGGATAGCCTTTAAATAAAAATATGTATAAATAATATTTCTTTTTTGACTCTTTGTTGCTAACCAATAATCTAATTTTTCATCTTCATACTTAAAAAATTTAAGGTCTGATTCCATTATACTTCTACATTCCAAAATTCCTTCCTGACTTATAAGATTTTTACATATCTTATCCATGATATCTATTCCATTATCATATCCTCTTTTTTCTCCAAGGTAAAGAGGCTCTTTAGTTGTGTCTACTAATAAATATGCTGGATGAATTTTACCATCATCAGTCATTGAGAATCCAATAAAACTTGCATCAATTTTATTTGGAAACACTCCATTAGTAATTATTTGCTTTTTATCATATCCACTTTCGCTTGGCTTTACTATAACTTTCCTATTCATTGGGTTTGGAATTATGATTGATTTCTCGACACTAGTACAAGAAATTTCCCGTGCTACTATCATTTTTTATCCTTTCAATCTAGTATAACTTTGTAACAGCTTTTGCTGTACTACTTTATTTTAGCACACTTTACATAAATTTTCAATAATTTTATCACTTCGCTTATCCCAATTTTCTTTCTCCATCCATTAACATTTTTTTCTCATCTGCTAGCATTTTTCTGTTTTGAAATTATTTTTTTCTTATGCAAGAAATATTGTCACAATTATATTTTGAGTATTTCTGTTTTTATTTTTTCTATTTTTTCTTTGCTTAAATGTGTATATTTTTCTACGTATTTATCATTAACACCATTTCTTAACATTTCTTTTGCTACTCTTATTATTCCTTCGCTTATTCCAATTTTTCTTCCTTCATCTCTTAACATTTTGTTTTCTTCTAATATCATTTCTTCTACCGCT
>CALXAD010000060.1 GCA_944386195.1 uncultured Clostridia bacterium | reverse complement strand
CCATATTCTTACAAACAGAATTGGTGGACAGTCTGGAGAGAGCTACACTTTAGTGAAATAAAGTATAGTTTATTTAGTGATAGCATATTTGATATAGACAGTGACAGACCTATAAATATATAGGTTTTGTTGCTGTCTTTTTTTGTTGTTATTAAATTTTTAAATTTAAAATATAAAATAAAAAATTAAGGAGGAAAAAAATGAAAACAAACAAAAAACAAAGAAAAAATAATAATGGTATTACTTTAATTGCCCTTGTTATTACAATAATTGTATTATTAATTTTAGCAGGAGTAAGTATTGCAATGCTAACAGGTGAGAATGGAATTCTAACTCAAGCACAAACAGCAAAAGAAGAAACAGAAAAGGCAAGTGTAATAGAAAAAGCACAAACAGATTTATTAGGAAAACAAGCAGAAAGTCAAAATAGCAAAGTAACAGCAGGAGTATTAAAACAGGTTTTGGAGAAATATTTTAAAGATGTGCCAAGTGAAGATAAATTAACAGTAGATAGTGATATTACAACTAAAGATGAATATGGAAACTACACAATGAAAGTTTCTGATATATATAATGGAGAAATAAAATTTTATCCAATAGAAGATAGTTTAGAAATAGGAACAGAAGTATATTATAACCCAAGTGGAAAATATAACTGGCAAGCGAAATATTATACAACAAATACCAATGATAGAGATATAAGTTTGGATAGTAGTGAAGGTGGAAATTTTAAAATTAGCAAATGGAAAATATTAGATATATTGCCTACGGGAGAAGTTGAATTGATACCAGATGATTATAATGATGCGACAGGAACCGTGAGTTTATTTGGAGCACAAGGATATAATAATGGAGTAAAATTGTTAAATGAAGCATGTAGCTATTTATATGGGTTTGGCGAAGAGAAAAAAGAGGGAATAACAGCAAGAAGCATTAATATAGAAGATATAGAAGGTTACATAAAACCAGAAGTTTTAGAAAAAATAAAAAGTTCTGAAATATGGCAAGGAATATCAGGTACAAAATACGGAGAAAAAATACAAGAACCTTTATCGCAAATTTATTCTTATTATCCATATATTTATTCTAAAGAATATAAAAGTGTAATAGGAAATGAGAATAATAGTGAAGATGTATTAAAAAGAAGTGAGCAAGATAATTTTATAGAACCAAATCAAGACGGAGCTACTAATGGATATTTGAATGCAAGTAGTATTCAACCATATCAAACATTTTGGAGTTTTTTTAGTGATGAAACTGGAAAAACAGCTTACAAAGAAATAAATAATAGCTCAAATGTTTCTAATTATTATGATTTATTATATGAATCAAAACAAATAACAGGATATTATGTTGCTTCTCGTTGTGTTGATAATTCTCAAATGGTAATAACTCAATTTGCGATTTTTATTGCTGGTAAAGGTTATGGTGGGCCATATTTTGCTCCACAATATTATTCTTATAATAATAATTCAGGAGGAGCAGAAATAAAATTATTTCCAATTGTAACAGTAGATTTAGATAGAATAACAGGTAGTAAAGAAAATGGTTTTTATATTAATATAGATTAAATATTTGTGAAGTAATGCTTAAAAATTAGTTAAAGAAGTAAACATTTTGTTTATTTCTTTTTTGAAAAAAGCCCATAATTGTCTTGCTAATCCTTGCAGGATTAAGTATTACAATGCTAACTGTGAGGTACTAAAAATAGAACAAAAAAAGCACAAGGAAAAGAAGAAAATATATTAACAAATTATGAAGATTATATAAATATACTAAATGCTGTACATGGTTATAATGAAAAAATATTATATACAGGGATTTAGTAATAGGAAAAAGTAAAGTTTTGATAATATTTCAAAATTTTACTTTTTTCTTGTTATTTAATCTTATTTTTGATATACTATACTCATGAAAAAGAAAAAATAAGAAAAAGAAAGGAAAAATTATGTCTAAACCAATAGTAGCAATAATAGGAAAGCCTAATGTAGGAAAATCAACATTATTTAATTACTTAGCAGGAGCAAGAATATCAATAGTAGAAGATACACCAGGAGTAACAAGAGACAGAATATATGCAGACACAAACTGGAGAGGAAGAGACTTTACATTAATAGACACAGCAGGAATAGAACCAAGTTCGGAAGATATAATATTATCTCAAATGAGAGAACAGGCAAACTTAGCAATAGCAATGGCTGATGTAATAGTATTTTTAACAGATGTAAGACAAGGAGTAACAGCGGCAGATAAAGAAATTGCATTAATGTTAAAAAAATCAGGAAAACCAATAGTGCTTGTATGTAACAAAGCGGATAATTTTGAAAAAGATAAAGAAGAAATATACGAATTTTATAATTTAGGACTTCGGAGACCCATATCCAATATCAGCAGCAAATGCAATAGGAATAGGAGATGTATTGGATAAAATATATGAAAACTTCCCAGAAAAAGATGAAAATGAAGAAGAGGAAGAATACATAAAAGTAGCAATAATAGGAAAACCTAATGTAGGAAAATCATCACTTGTAAACAGAATACTAGGAGAAAAAAGAGCAATTGTAAGTGATATAGCAGGAACAACAAGAGATGCAATAGATAGTCAGTTTGAAAATGAAAAAGGAAAATATATATTAATAGATACAGCAGGAGTAAGAAGAAAAAGTAAAGTAAAAGAATCAATTGAAAAATATAGTATAATGAGAACACTTTTAGCAATAGAAAGAGCAGATGTATGTTTAATGATGGTAGATGCACAAGAAGGAATAACAGACCAAGATACCAAAATTGCAGGAGAGGCACATGAGGCAGGAAAAGGTGTAATAATAGTAGTAAACAAATGGGATGCTATAGAAAAAGAAACAGGAACATTGGAAAAATACAAAAAAGAAGTATATGAAAAGCTAAAATATTTATCATATGCACCAATAATTTTTATATCAGCATTAACAGGACAAAGAGTAGACAAATTATTTGATATGATAAATGAAGTAAAAGAACAAAACAGTAAAAGAATAACAACATCAGTATTAAACCAAGTAATAAATGAAGCAATAGCAATAGTACAACCACCATCAGATAAAGGAAAAAGACTAAAAATATTTTATGGAACACAAGTTGCAACAAAACCACCAACATTTATTATATTTGTAAATAATAAAGACTTATTCCACTTCTCATATGAAAGATATTTAGTAAATCAAATAAGAAAAGAATTTGGATTAGTCGGAACACCAGTAAGAATAATAGCAAGAGAAAAACTAGAAAAAGAAGCTAAAAAGGAGGGATTAAGATGATAGTATATATCATTATGGCAATAATTGCCTATTTAATAGGAAGTGTAAATTTTTCAGTAATAATTAGTAAAAAAGTAGCAGGGTTTGATGTAAGAGAAAAAGGAAGCGGAAACGCAGGAACAACAAATATGCTTCGTGCTGTTGGAAAAAAAGCAGCAGCAGTAACACTTATATGTGATGTACTAAAAGGAGTAATAGCAATAGGAATTGCAATAATACTTGGAAATATAGTAAAAGATATAAACAGAGAATTATTAATACAAGTAGCAGGTATTGCCGTAGTATTAGGTCATACTTTCCCAGTATTCTTTGGATTCAAAGGAGGAAAAGGAGTAGCGACATCACTTGGAATACTTTTACTAAGTAACTGGCAAATAGGATTAATATGCTTAGTATTTGGAATAGTATTAATTATACTTACAAGAATGGTATCACTTGGTTCATGTGCAGCAGCAGTGTTGTTCCCAGTACTTACATTATTTATAAATGACCATTATACAGTATTAACAGAAGGAAAAAGTGGAAGTACATATTTTATATACAGTGTAATTTTAGCAGTGATAGTATTATATAATCATAGAAGTAATATAAAAAGAATACTTAGCGGAACAGAAAATAAAATAAGTTTTAAAAAATAAGAAATGATATTGTAAAAAGTTACATGAAAAATAATGAAAAAGAACATTGAAAACTAAATATTGGTAAAAATCCGATAA
>CALXAD010000059.1 GCA_944386195.1 uncultured Clostridia bacterium | reverse complement strand
TTCCTGTTTTATCAAAATCTTCCCCTTCTTGATATACTGTTTTATTTGGTCCTTGTTCTATATATATTTCTGATAATATTACCTCTTCTGGTTCATTTTGATTTACAGTTATATTTTGTGTTGCTGTTTTTGTTATTCCATTTTCTGAATATGTTATTGTTACACTTGTTGCCCCTGCTTTTAAATTATCTCCACCTAATATTTCATAATTTGTAATTTCTTTTGTTGAATTATCACTATATCTTGCAAATACTCTCATTCCTGTTTTATCAAAATCTTCCCCTTCTTGATATACTGTTTTATTTGGTCCTTGTTCTATATATATTTCTGATAATATTACCTCTTCTGGTTCATTTTGATTTACAGTTATATTTTGTGTTGCTGTTTTTGTTATTCCATTTTCTGAATATGTTATTGTTACACTTGTTGCCCCTGCTTTTAAATTATCTCCACCTAATATTTCATAATTTGTAATTTCTTTTGTTGAATTATCACTATATCTTGCAAATACTCTCATTCCTGTTTTATCAAAATCTTCCCCTTCTTGATATACTGTTTTATTTGGTCCTTGTTCTATATATATTTCTGATAATTCTTTTTGTTGTTGATTAACATTACTTGTAAATGCTTTTATGCATAAATTTCCTTCTAAATTGTCACTTTCCATATTTGCTAAATCATTCCAATAATTACTTTCAAATCCTGCTTCTGTTGCATAAAAACTTTCTCCTTGATTTACCTCAGCACTTGCCCATTGTGTACCTGCTTGTTTACTTTCTAATGCAATTTGTGTTGTATTTTCACTAGTTGATATTTGAACTACAACTACAAAAGAATCTCCTGTTAACGTTATTGGTTCTGCAAATTCTAACACATGATATCCTGGTTCAACTTTAACTGTATCTCCTTCTTTTAATTTAACTTCTACTAAATCATTTTGTGATTTACTATCTCCATTTGGATTTACTAAAACTTTACATGTTGCATATTCTTGATATGTATATATACTTATTTTATCTAATTGTTCTTGATTGCTAGAATCTCTTTTAAATACATTTGCTAAACTAAAAGTTCCTCCATCACTTGTTACTATATTATTTGTAGGACCTAATATATCATTTTGATATACTGTATCATAATCTTTAGTACCTGTAGCTTTTTCAATTCCTGACATACCTAAATAAACATTGCAGTCTTCATATGAGATATACATATATCCCTTATCTCCAATTTCTATTACAAGATTATTTCCTTGAATTGATACTTTATCATCTCCATAAATTTCTTTATAATTCTGTAAGATTGCATCATTAGGAATTTGGTCAGCAGTATGCCATCCGTTTTGTTCACAATTTTCTTGATTTTCTTTAAATATTTGCTCTTTTAATTCTGATAAGTCATAAGATTGACTTTCTCCCCAAGAATTTTTTACAATCCATGCTCCATTTTCTTGTGGTCTTTGTTCTTCATTAAAATTATTTTTACTATAATTATCATCCCAACCTATTATTACCACTGCATGGTCTATTGGAGCAGTTGATTTATCTTTACAATAAATTGCGCCTGTTGCATTATTATAATTATTATTATCAAATATATCTGCACCATGTACACTTGCATATATTCCACCATAGTTTACTATATGTTCTTTCATAGTCTGCATGATTTCATCTCTTTGTGGTGTTTCAACAGATTCAAATTCTTTTGTATCATATAATGTTGTTTTTACTTCTTTATTTTCTATGTTTGAAATATCTATATTTTCTTCAGTATTCATAAATGGTAAATCGCTTTCATCAACAGCTCCTAAGCCATTTGTTAAATATTGTAATCCTGTCATGAAATTTCCACCATCTTCTAAACTTTTATCATATCCATATTTATTTATTTGTCCATTTAAAAATGCTGACCTTGCTGTTGCATAATTCATATGTCTTTCTGAAAAGTCATATGCTATTGGAAGATTTATTGATGCTTGATTATCTCTTAATCCTATGTTAGATTCTAATACTCCCATTACCGCAAAAGCCCAACAAGAATTTGTCTGCATTTGGTTTCTTACTTTAACATTTTCAGGTATAATATCTCTTAAATCATATTCTGATGGTATTGATGCTTTTAATAATTCTTGCGTTCTAAATATATTATTCATATTTTTTAAATATGTCTTACTATCAGCTTCATCATCTATATTATATTTTCTTGGTTCTATAGTGCTTTTTCTTTCATCTTCACTTAAATTTAACCACTCTTTATATTCATCTGAATATTCAACTAACTCAAATTTAACTTGTAAATCATCTTTTGCATATACTATTTCTAAAGAAAATATTGTTATTATAATTGTAAAAATACTTAATAATTTTATTATATTTCTTCTCATATTACACTAACTCCTTATAATCACACTATATTATTATAAGCTTATCATTTTTCTACTTTTTTTTCAATATTGTTTTCTCGCTTTTTTTAAAATTAATTTTTTTGTAATATTTTTGTCATGATATTGTAAAATTTTTCACAAAAAAAATAAAGCTATTTAAAATAGCTCTACTTTTTAATTATGCTTTCTTTGATATTTCTGCTAATTCTGTAAATGCTTTTGGGTCTGATACAGCAATTTCTGCTAACATTTTTCTATTTATTGTAACATTAGCTTTCTTTAATCCTGCTATCATTTTGCTATATGTTGTTCCATTCATTCTTGCTGCTGCATTTATTCTAGCAATCCACAATTTTCTGAAATCACTCTTTTTCTTTTTTCTTCCTACATAAGCATATACTAATGATTTCATTACTGCTTGATTAGCATTTCTAAATCTATAACTTTTAGCTCCAAAATATCCTTTTGCTTGTTTTAATATTTTCTTATGTCTTGCTCTTGTTGTTCTTGCTGTTTTTACTCTAGCCATTATAATTCACCTTCCTTTGATTTCTTATTAATTTCCATATGGTAATAATTTCTTAATTGTTTTTTCGCATGTTTTATCTGCATATGCGTTTTGTATTTTTCCTGATTTTCTTTGTCTTCTTGTCTTATTTGCTAACAAATGTCTTCTGTTTGATTTTGTTCTTTTTACTTTTCCTGTAGCTGTTAATGAATATCTTTTTTTAGCAGCTTTATTTGTTTTTAATTTTGGCATAACTATAACTCCTTTCGATTTATTTATATATTTCACAGATTATTTATCTGTTTTTTTAGCTAAAATTGTAAACATATTTCTACCTTCTAATTTAGGTTTCTTTTCAACAGTTGCAACATCTTCTAATCCTTCGATGAATTTGTTTAATACTTCTTCACCTGCTTTAGAATTATTAATTTCTCTTCCTCTAAATCTTACTGTTATTCTAACTTTGTTGCCATCTGTTAGGAATTTTTTAGCGTTTTTTAATTTAAAGCTAAAGTCATGTTCTTCAATATTGGGAGTAACTCTTAGTTCTTTTACTTCTAGTACTCTTTGTTTTTTCTTTGCTTCTTTTTCTTTTTTAGCTTGCTCAAATTTATATTTTCCATAGTTCATTATTCTACAAACTACTGGATTTGCATTTGGTGCAACTAATACTAAATCTAAGTTTTTATCTTCTGCTTTTTCTAAAGCTTCATTTAAAGACATAATTCCTAGTTTTTCTCCATTTTCTCCAATTAATTGAACTTCTTTTGCTCTAATTTGTCTGTTAATAGGTAATTCCTGTTTTATAAAAAACACCTCCTATAAAATAAAAAAATTTGACTTTTGTTACAAGTCAAATAACATAATATTAGCATAAGCTAAACCATTTTATTTGTAACCATTGTCTTTAAGACTTAGGTGAGAAGTCTTGCTTCTTCTTGTAACGTAAACTATTATATAATATATTTTCCTATTTTGTCAAGCATTTTCAATATTTTTGTTAAAAAGTCGTTACTGTTCAGACTTAAGTAATAAAAAATATCCTAATTAGCTATATGCTAACTGGGATATTTTTGTATATATTATTTATTAATTCATAGAAATTTTTTCCTTGTTTCTTTAATGTTACTATTATACTTCTTATATTTGAATATACTTTCATTCCTTCCATACTATTAAATCTTCCTGATACTTTTAATTTTATTTTGAAATTTCTTAAATCTCTTTCTGCTAAGTTATTATCAAACGGCACATTAAAATCATAAAGAAACTTTAAATGATTTTCTTTATATTTCTTTAATCTATTTAATAACTTTTGCTCATCTTGCCTTATATATTTTGATTTTATTTTTTTGTTTTCTTTATATCCTTCTTCTATTATCTCATCATATCTTTTTGAATATCTTTCTATCTTTTCTTTTTTTATTTTTTCTATTCCTTTTTCTTTTAAACTCTTTCTATATTTATTTAACTCACTTAATAGTGAACGCATTTTTATCGCCCATTTATTTCCTGTATTTTCGTTACATCCTTTTAAATATCTTAATATATGTACATTACACTCTGTGGAGCTATGTCAAGTTTTTGGACACAAAATCGTGTAATTTTTACGCAGAAATTTTTTCGATTTCATAAGGTATTTG
>CALXAD010000058.1 GCA_944386195.1 uncultured Clostridia bacterium | reverse complement strand
GACTTAGTATTATTAGATGTAACACCATTATCATTAGGTATTGAAACATATGGTGGAGTATTTACAAAATTAATTGATAGAAATACAACAATACCAACTAAAAAATCACAAATATTCTCAACAGCAGCAGATGGTCAAACATCAGTTGAAATTCACGTATTACAAGGTGAACGTGAAATGGCTGCATACAATAAAACATTAGGAAGATTCCAATTAACAGGAATTCCAGCAGCACCAAGAGGAGTTCCACAAATTGAAGTAACATTTGATATTGATGCTAACGGAATTGTACATGTATCAGCAAAAGATATGGCAACAGGAAATGAACAAAATGTAGCTATTACAGCTTCAACAAATCTTACAGATGAAGATATTGATAAAGCTGTTAAAGATGCAGAAGCACATGCAGAAGAAGATAAGAAGAGAAAAGAAGAAATTGAAGTTAAAAATAATGCAGAAAGCTTAGTATATAATAGCGAAAAGACATTAAAAGATTTAGGAGATAAAATAAGTGCAGAAGAAAAATCAAAAGTAGAAACAGAAATAGATAATACTAAGAAAGCATTAGAGACAAATGATACAGCAAAAATTAAAGAAGCAACAGAAAAATTAACAAAAGTATTTTATGATATGTCAGAGCAATTATATAAAAATGCAAATCCAAATGGAGCAGCTGGAGCAAATAATAATGCAGAAGCTGGACCAAATGAAGGACCTAAAACAGATGCAAATGGAAATGTATATGATGCAGATTATAAAGTAGAAGATGACAATGATAAAAAATAATAAAGAGGGATTAGAGGAATATTCCTCTAACCCTTTTTATCCTTTAAGGAGGAAAGAAAATGGCAGCAAAAAGAGATTATTATGAAGTATTAGGTGTAGATAAAAATGCGACTGAAGAAGAGATAAAAAAAGCTTATCGTAAACTCGCAAAAAAATATCACCCTGATGCAAACCCTAATAATAAAGAAGAGGCAGAAGCTAAGTTTAAGGAAGTAAACGAGGCATATGAAAATTTATCAGACCCTCAAAAAAGAAAGATGTATGACCAATTTGGGGCAAATGGACCACAGGGATTTGGTTCACAAGGAGGACCATTTGGAAATGGAGGATATTATTCATATTCTAGTTCTGGTTTTGATGGATTTTCTGATTTTGGTGACTTAGGAGACATCTTCTCATCATTCTTTGGAGGTGGTTTTGGTGGAAGAAATTCTTCAGCTAGAAAAAATGGACCTTCTAAAGGAGCAGATTTAAATGTTAGAATGGAAATAACATTTGAACAAGCTTTTATGGGAGTAGAAAAAGAAGTTGTTATAACTAGAGATGAAGAATGTACAGTATGCCATGGAACAGGTGCAAAACCTGGAACATCTCCTATAAAATGCCCAACATGTCATGGAACAGGCCAAGTAACACAAGTACAAAATACAATACTAGGACAAATGCAAACAACAAGAACATGTTCAGCTTGTCATGGAACAGGAGAAATTATAAATGACCCTTGTGAAAATTGTAGAGGTAAAGGAACTGTTAGAAAACAACCAAAAATAAAAGTAAAAATACCAGCAGGTATTGATGATAACCAAACAGTAGTATTAAGAGGAGAAGGTGAACCTGGTAAAAAAGGTGGACCTAAGGGTGATTTATATATTACAGTAAAAGTAAAAAATCATAGTGTATTTACAAGAAAGGGAAATAATGTGCTTTGTGATATACCAATAACAATGACTCAAGCAGCTTTAGGAGCTGAACTTGAAATACCTATGGTAGATGGAAGTAAAGAAAAATATAGAATACCAGAAGGAACGCAAACAGGTACTAAATTTACTATAAGAAATAAAGGATTTAAGTCAATTAATTCTAATAGTATAGGAGAATTTATATTTACAGTAGTAGTGCAAACTCCAAAAAGATTAACAAGAGAACAAAGAGATTTATTAGTTCAACTTGCAAAGACAATGAATGAACAACCACCTGTGAAAAAGAGAGGTTTATTTGGATAAAGAGTGTAGAAATCCTACATTCTTTTTGTATATAAAAAATAGGATGTAATAAAATTGTAATAAAATTGTAACAAAAAAATAACAAACAAAACATTTACAAATCCATATTGGTATGATATATATAATAAAAGAATAACATAAAGAATAACAAAAGAGGAGAAAAAGTAGATGCTTAGAACAGTTGAAAGCCTTGTGGCTGTACACACACACACACACACACAAGTAGGTTATTAGTAAATAATAATAAAATAAATATAATAGAAAAGATAGTAATAAAGCCTAAATTTTAGGTTTTTATTGCTGTCTTTTTTTGTTGTTATTAATTTTAAAATATAAAAATAAGGAGGAAAAAATGATGGAAGAAAACATAAAAGTATTAAAAAGAAAGGAAAAAGGAATTACGCTTATAGCACTTGTTATTACTATAATTGTGCTTCTTATTCTTGCAGGAGTATCAATAGCAATGTTAACAGGAGAAAATGGAATATTAACTCAAGCAACTAACGCAAAAGAAAAAACAACAAAGGCAGAGGAAGAAGAAAAAATAAAAATGGCAATAACGGGAAGTTCGATAGATAACAATGGATACGTAGAGATTTTAGATGAAAAAAGTTTTAAACAAGAATTAGCAAATCAATTTGGAAGTCAAAAGTTAGATGTAGTACCAAACGGAGATGGAAGTTTTATAATAACTGTTGAAGATACACAAAGAAAATACTATGTTAATGATGATAAGACAGTTATAGATAGTGATAATATTGTAGAAATAGGAACGGAAGAAGAGCTAGTAGATTTTAGAGAAGATGTAAATGCTGGAAATAGTTATGAAGGAAAAGCAGTACTATTAACAGCGGATATAACATTAAGTGGTGATTGGACACCTATTGGATTTATGGCTCCAAATACTGATAATAAAAATCCAGAAACACAAAATAATAAACCTTTTAAAGGAATATTTGATGGTGGAAATCATACAATAAAAAATTTAAATATAAATTCAACAGATAATAAATATAATGGCTTGTTTAGCTTTGTAGTAGATGGAACAATAAGAAATATAACAATAGGAGAAAATAGCGAAATATCAGGAAGTAATGGAGCCGGAGTAGTAGGATTTTTATATGGCTTTGAAGGAAATATTAGTAATTGCGTAAATTATGCTAATACAAATGGGGGAGGTATAGTGAGATACATTGCTGGACAACATACAATATATAATTGTAAAAATTATGGAACTATAAATGGTTCAGGAGGAATATTGGGAAGTAGTAATGGTACAGCTGATTGGCCGGAAAAATTTAGAAATTATTCTCATAAAATAATTAATTGTGGTAATTATGGAAATATAATAAAAGAAAATGGGGTTTATGCTGGAGGAATTGTTGGCTATTTTAAAGGAGATATATTAAATTGTTGTAATAAAGGTGAAATAAATACAAAAGCAAACGATGTAGGTGGAATATGCGGAACAGTCGATGGAAAAATAGAAAATTGTTATAATTTGCAAGCTGTTAAAGGGATAAGTTCCATAGGAGGAATAATAGGAGCAGGAGGAACTGATGTTCAAACTAATATATATAATTCGTATTCAATAGGGGATATTAGTGGAGATTATTTTGTTGGAGAAATATATGGATATACTCAGATTTATGAAGTTATACAGAAAAATGTGTATACTAAAACAAATATACCATTCACCGCTGAAGATTTAGGAGATGCATTTGTAGATAATCCAGAAAATGCTAATCAACCACTACTTTATTGGGAATAAAGAAGAAAGTTACTAGAAATAGTAACTTTTTTTGTGTTTAAAAAATATAAAAAAGTAAATAATGTACTAAACTGCTACCGCAGTGGTCAAAAGTTAGAGTGTGCAATGTAAGTAAATAAATAATTTGAAAAAATATAGATTCTCCCTTATAATATAGTTATGTGAACTATCACAAAAATATATTATAAGGGAGGTATTGTTTATGACAAATAAAAAACTAATTGAAAAGCTGAGGGAAGATATGGAAATGAGAGGCTTTTCACATCATACGAAAGATAGTTATTTAAGAAAAGCGAAAGAAGTAGTAGAATATTTTGGAAAACCAATGAGACAAGTAACAACAAAGGAATTGAGAGAATTTTTAATGAAATACTTAAGAGAAGAAAAGAAAGTGAGTGAAAGGACATCGAATTATTATAATAGTGTGATAAGATTTATCTATGATGTGGTGTTGGATATGCCTATAAACCAGAAGCAGTTACCAATGTATAAAAAGAAGAGAAGATTACCGAAGATATTAAGTGAAGAAGAACTTAATATCTTTTTTAATGCTTGTGATAACTACATGTATAGGACAATATTTATGATGATATATGGTTCAGGACTAAGGATATCAGAAGCAACAAATATAAGAGTAGAAGATATAGATAGTAATAATATGAGATTATTTGTAAGAAATGGGAAAGGAGAAAGAGAAAGATACACAGTATTACCAAAAGCTAGTTTAGAGATGCTAAGAAAGTGTTATAAAATATATAGACCAAATCATCCAGAAGGATATATGTTTTTAAATAGAGAGGGAAACCCATTAAAGGTAGAAAGATTAAGAGTATTTTTTAGAAGATATAGAAGAAAAGCTGGAATAAGTGAAGAGTTTATAGTACATAGTTTAAGTTATCCAAACTTTTATAAAATCCAAACCTTTTTGATAAAAGCCTTATAGATAAAGTTTTTTTTAATTAAAA
>CALXAD010000057.1 GCA_944386195.1 uncultured Clostridia bacterium | reverse complement strand
AAATACCTTATGAAATCGAAAAAATTTCTGCGTAAAAATTACACGATTTTGTGTCCAAAAACTTGACATAGCTCCAATACAATAAAGAAATATCAAGAAAAAATAGAAGGAGGAGATAGTATGACAAATTTTGAAAAATTATATATAGAACTTTTAGATGACAAATATGCAAAAGGGATGGAAGAAGGAGAAAACAGAGGAAGAAAAGAGGGAGAAGCAGAAGGAAGAAGAATAGGAGAAGAACGAGGAAGAAAAATAGGAATGAGCCAAGGAATAATACAAGTAGCAAAAGAAATGATAAAAAATAAAATGAAAGATAGTGATATATTAAAAGTAACACATATTAGTAAAGAAGAATTAGAAAAAATGAAAAAAGAAGCTTAGGATAAACAAGAAGAATTATTATCTTCTTGTTTTTTCTTAGCTTAAATGATAGACTTATTTAAGAAATTGAATAAAGGAAAGATATAGAATGTATTATGTTTATATGTTAAGATGTGTTGATAAAAGCATTTATACAGGAATTACTGTAGATATAGAAAGAAGAATGAAAGAACATTTTTCTAAAAATGAAAAATGTGCGAAATATACTTTTACACATTCAGCAAAAAAATTAGAAGCAGTATGGGAAACTGAAAATAAATCATTAGCGTCTAAATTAGAATATGCAATAAAGAGATTAACAAAATCAAAAAAAGAAGAATTAATAAAAAATAAAGAATTAGAAAAGATATTTTTAAGTAATTCTAAAATAGATGCAAATAATTATAAAATAAAAATAATATAGTAAAAAGTATTAATACTCTTAGGAATTTTGTTATATACCCCTCTATTTACAAAATACCTATAGGGGTATATAATACTAACGAAGGTGATATTATGGAAAAGGAACAAAGAAAATATACCAAAAGAAGTGAAGCAGAGAAAAAAATAATAAATAATAGGTTAAATAGAATAGAAGGACAAGTAAGAGGAATAAAGAAAATGATAGAAGAAGATAGATATTGTGATGATGTGTTAATACAATTATCAGCAGTAGATAAATCAATAAAAAGTTTAGCAAATCACATTTTGGAAAATCACATGTATACTTGTGTTTTAAATGATTTGGAAAAAGGAAACTATGAAATAATTGATGAAGTAGTAAATTTATTTAGGAGGTTTCAATAGTGAAAAAGATTATTTTAAAAATAGGAGGCATGACCTGTAGTGCATGTTCTAGTGGATTAGAAAAATATTTAAATAAACAAGATGGAATAATTTCAGCAAGTGTAAACTTAGTTATGGCAAATGCGTTAATAGAATATGATGAGACAAAAGTAGATAGAAAAATGTTAGATACATTTGTAAAAAAAGCAGGATTTAAAAGTTTAGGAGAGTATAACGGAAAAGAAGAAAATAATAATCATAAAAAAGATAAAATTTTATTTATAATATATGGAGTTCTTGCAGTTATATTATTATATATATCAATGGGACATATGATTGGACTTCCAATATTTGAGTTCTTAAATATGGAAGAAAATCCAATAAATTATGCAGTAACTTTATTTATATTTGCAATTGCATTTATAGTTTATGGTTTTGATATTATAAAAAGTGGTTTCAAAAATTTAATACACAAATCTCCTAACATGGATACATTAGTTGCAATAGGAGTATTAAGTAGTTTCTTATATAGTACATATAGTATGATTATGATAATAAGAGGAGATAACAGTTTTGTTCATCAACTATATTTTGAATCATCAGCAATTGTATTATTCTTTATAAAGCTTGGAAGATACTTAGATGGAATAAGCAAAGATAAAACAAAAGAGGCTATCCAAAAATTAGTACAGATTACACCAAGTAAAGGAATAGTAAAAATAAATGGTGTTGAAAAAGAAGTTACAATAGATGAAATAAAAAAAGGAGATACAGTAGTTAGTCATGCAGGAGAGAGAATAGCAGTAGATGGAAAGATAATAAAAGGAAAAGCACATTTAGATGAATCATTTTTAACGGGAGAAAGTAAGCCAGCAAGCAAAAAGGAAGGAGATAAAGTAATTGCAGGGGCAGTTAACTATGATGGATATCTAGAATATGAAGCTGAAAGAATAGGAAGAGATTCTAGTATATCACAAATAGTAAAATTAGTAGTTGAAGCAACAAATACAAAAGCACCAATAGCAAAAGTAGCTGATAAAGTAAGTAGCTATTTTGTTCCAATAGTAATATTAATTGCAATAATAACATTTGTATTATATTTAATAATTGGAAAGGATGTAGGAGAAGCACTTACAACATTTGTAACAATATTAGTAGTTGCATGTCCATGTAGTTTAGGATTAGCTACACCACTTGCAATAGTAGTAAGCGAAGGAAAATGTGCTAATAAAGGTATATTAGTAAAGAAAAGTGAAATTTTAGAAAATGCACAAAAAATAAATACAGTAGTTTTTGATAAAACAGGAACTTTAACGTATGGAAAACTAAAGATTTCTAAAGTATTAAATTATAGCAATTTAGAAGAACAAGAATTATTAAAAATAGTAGGAAGTTTAGAAGCAAAATCAACACATCCAATAAGTAAGGCGTTTGAGGATTATTTAAAAGAGAAAAAGCTAGAAAAATATAATGTAGAAGATTTTAAAAATTTAAGTGGCTTAGGTATAATTGGTAAAGTGGATAAAAAAGAATATATACTTGGAAATTATAAAATATTAGAACATTTTAACATTGAAAATAAATATAAAGAGGAAGAAGAAAGTTTAAGTAAAAAGGGAAATAGCATTATATATGTAGTAGAAGAAAATAAAATAATTGCAATAATAGGAGTAAATGACTTAATAAGAGAAAATGTAAAAGATGTTATTAGAAAATTGAATGAAAATAATATAGAAACAATAATGTTAACTGGTGATAATATAGGAACAGCCAAATTAATAGCAGAAGAAATAGGAATATCAAAAGTAATTGCAGATGTAATGCCAGAACAAAAGACAAATACAATTAAAGACTTGAAAAAACAAGGAAAAACTGTTATGATGTGTGGAGATGGAATAAATGATAGTCCAGCATTAGCAACTGCTGATATAGGTGTTAGTGTAAATTCTGGAACAGATATTGCAATGGATTCATCAGATGTTATTTTAATGAAAAATGATTTAAGTAAAATATTAGATTTAATAACAATTAGTAAAAAGACAATAAGAAATATAAAACAAAATCTATTTTGGGCATTTTTCTATAATAGTTTGATGATACCAATAGCAATAGGAATATTAAAGCCAATAGGAATATCAATAAATCCTATGATAGCAGGATTGGCTATGACACTTAGTAGTTTAACAGTAATCTTAAATGCATTAAGATTAAGATAAAAAATAAATAAATAGGAGGTTTTAAATATGTTTGGAAAGGAAAAAATAGTAAAAACATTAAATGTAGAAGGAATGAGCTGTATGCATTGTGTAAAGAAGGTAGAAACAGCTTTAAAAGAAATAAAAGAAGTAAAATCTGTTAAAGTAAGTTTAGAGAATAAAACAGCAGAAGTTACATTAAAAGAAGATGTAGATGATAGTGTTTTAAAAAAGGCTATAGAAGACGCTGGTTATGAAGTAAAAGATTAAAAGGATAAAATGACATTACTAAAATAAAGTAGTGTCATTTTAGTTTTCATTATAAAAACTATTGACTAAAAATATATAAATTACATATAATTATGAATAATAAATAAAATTTAAAATAAATCAAATAATTGATTTTATAAAAATAAAATGCTAAAATAAAACAAAAGCAAAAAGAAAAGAGTTTATGATGAAAGAAAAAATTTTAAATGCAAAAAATTTTAAATGGATAATATTATTTATGTGCTTACTTATGTTTTTTGCAATATTGGAAGATGTATTTGAAAAAGAAATAATAAAATTAGATATTTTAGGATATGGTTTAATTTCTACTTTAATTTCAAATAATATAACACCAGTTGCAATTGTAATAACAAATTTAGGTGGAGCAATAACTTTAATTGGTTTAACAATAATATTTTTATTGATAATTAAAAATAAGAAGATAAGTCTTAGTATTTTGTTGAATTTAGGAATATCAGCATTTTTAAATATTTTACTTAAAAATATAATACAAAGACCAAGACCAGATGAATTTAGATTAATTAGTGAAACAGGTTATAGTTTTCCATCTGGACATTCTATGGTAAGTATGGCATATTATGGATATTTAATATATTTGATATTTAAATTTGTGAAAAATAAGAAATTAAAAACTTTTTTAATAACTATTCTTTGTATATTGATATTAAGTATAGGAATAAGTAGAATATATTTAGGAGTACATTATACAAGTGATGTAATTGCCGGATTTGTATTATCTATTTCTTATTTGATAATATATACAAGTATTATAAAAAAATATATAATAGAAAGAGAAGAAGAAAATGATAACAAAAACTAAAAAATTAATTAATAGTTTTAAATATGCTTTCCAAGGAATAATAACGTCTTTTAAAACTGAAAGAAATATGAAAATCCATGTTTTTATTATGGTATTAGTAATATTATTTGGATTTATAGTTAATTTAAGTCCTATAGAATGGATGATTATAATTACAATGATAGTAATTGTAATATCTGCAGAGTTATTTAATACATCTATTGAAACTGTTGTTGATATGATTTCACCTGAAAAAAATGAGAAGGCTAAAGTTGCAAAGGATGTAGCAGCAGGTGCTGTACTTGTTTTAGCAATTGGTAGTGTAATTATAGGACTTATAATATTTTTACCTAAAATAATAAGATAATTAAGTAAAAGTACTAAGACATTTGTTTTAGTGCTTTAAACTTAAAAAAATTTTTGAAATTACAAATTTCGACAAACTTTTTAAAAAATATGTGATATAATTCAAAAACTAACCTAGGTTAAATAAATTTAATTC
>CALXAD010000056.1 GCA_944386195.1 uncultured Clostridia bacterium | reverse complement strand
CCATATTCTTACAAACAGAATTGGTGGACAGTCTGGAGAGAGCTACACTTTAGTGAAATAAAGTATAGTTTATTTAGCGATAGCATTTTTACATTAGACAGTAGCAAACCTATAGTTTTATAGGTTTTGTTGCTGTCTTTTTTCATGCCTAAAAATAGAAAAAGGAAGGATGATAAACAAATGAAGGAAAAAAATCAAAAAACAAAAGGTATTACTCTTATAGCACTTGTTATTACTATAATTGTGTTATTAATTTTAGCAGGCGTATCAATTGCAATGCTAACAGGAGAGAATGGAATACTAACACAAGCACAGAATGCTAAAAATAAAACGGAACAATCTGGAGAGGAAGAAAAAGTAAAATTAGCAGTTGTAGCAGCTAAAACAGACGGTTATGGGACAATAAAAGAAGAAGATTTAACAGATGAACTAATTAAATATTTTGAAAATGAAAGTAATTTTAATATAGAACCATCAAAAAATGAGAACTCTTATTTAATAACAATAACAGGAAGTGAAAGAAGTTACTATGTAGAAGAAAATGGAAATGTAATTAGTAATTTATATATTATTAGAGATTTAGATAATTTAGAAAATTTTAGAGATGAAGTAAATAAAGGAAATACTTTTGAAGAAACAAGTGTAGTTCTATTAAGTGATATAGAATTAGAAGAAAATTGGGAGCCAATAGGTCAAGTTGGAGAAGATGTAGGAGAAAATTGGGAACGGTACAGGAACAAATTATTTTAAAGGTGACTTTTATGGCATGGGACATACTATTTCAAATATGACTTTAAACTATGAAGAACTAAACTCAGGATATAATGATTTAGGCTTCTTTAGTAAAAATTATGGAAAAATATATGATTTAAATGTAGAGTGTGATATTGATGCAAAAGTTGTTGGAAATGGAAACATGCTTTTTGTAGGTGCAATATCTGGATTTTCGTCTGGAGATATACAAAATTGTAAAGCTAGTGGAACTATTGATATATCATCAAATAATGATGGTTGTGTACGTATAGGTGGATTAGTTGGACAGTGCAATGATGGTGTTTTTTTAAATTGCTCAAATGAAACAATAATAAATACAAATCAAACAAGCCAAACTTGTTGTGGGGGAATAGTAGGGTGGATTGATAGTGTAGTAAATATTGAGAAATGTTTTAATAGTGGAAAAATAACAATTAATAGTACCAGTGGTAAAATTGGTGGAATTATAGGTTATAGTGGAGCAAAAGGAATGTTAAAAAATTCATATAATATTGGAAGTTTGTCAGCAGAAAATGTCGAAGATTTACAAATAGGCGGAATAGCAGGTCATCCATATAGTGGAGGAAACGAAATAAATTTTACAATAAAAAATGTATATAATAATGCTACTATTTCTATAACTAAAAATAGTGAAAGCCACTCTGATGTTGGTGGAATAGTGGGATTTGGTAGAAAAACATTATCAATAGAGAATGCTTTGGGTATTGGGAATATAGAAATAAATGATTCGAATAATTCTAACATTGGTGGAATAATTGGACAAAATGAAGGGATTATAAATAATGTATATAATTCAATAAATATAAATAATAGTGAAAGTGGAAATATTGTTGGTTTTAATACCCTTGAAGGAAATATAACAAATGCATATTATAATATTACTGGAAGAGCGTATTACATGAATCAGGGAAAAATAGATAGTGAGACAGTAATGTATAAAGAAGAATTGCCTAATATATTAGATGTTATAAATAGTGATAATGCTTTTAAAGAAGGTAAGGATGAAAATCCGATATTTAATGAATAAATTATAAAATAAAATGTGTATAGAGTGCTTTATAATTTTAAGCACTCTATATTTTTAAAAATTCTAAAATGAATTCAAAAATAATTTTCTTTTTCTAATTTTTTCTTGAAAAAAAGGATGATAAATGATATTTTAATTATATACAAAGGAGGAATAAAAATGAAAACAGTTGTAATAACAGGTTCAGCAAGAGGATTAGGACTAGAAATGGCAAAAGAATTCAGAAAAAATGAATTCAATGTAGTAATAAGTGATTTACAAGAAGAAAAACTACTTGAAGCAAAAAGTGAATTAGAAAAAATAAAAGCAAAAGGAGAAATTTTAGAAGTTACTTGTGATGTAACAAAAGAAGAAGATTTACAAAAGTTAATGGATACCGCAGTTGGAAAATTTAGTAGTGTAGACATATGGATAAATAATGCAGGAGTAAATCAACCAATGGTACCAATATGGGAAGTTGAAAGTGATAAGATAAACAGATTAGTAGATATAGACTTAAAAGGAGCAATGATAGGCTCTAAAATAGCAATGAAACAAATGATAGAACAAGGTTATGGACAAATATATGGAATAGAAGGTTATGGAAGTAATGATGCCATGATGCTTGGATTATCAGTATATGGAAC
Source organism: uncultured Clostridia bacterium (assembly GCA_944386195.1). Classification (GTDB taxonomy): domain Bacteria; phylum Bacillota; class Clostridia; order TANB77; family CAG-508; genus CAG-269. Next base: position 2,939 of record CALXAD010000056.1, on the reverse strand, counting down.
AAGTAAAAGAGGTCTTACATATTTCTTAAAAGCATTAGCAAAAGAAGTAGAAGAAAAGAAATTAAATATTCAAATAGGATTATTATCACCTGGAATAATGATAACTAATTTTATAACACATTCAATGGGGAACGAAGAATTTGAATTACCAGAAAAAACTAAAAAAGTATATAATATTTTAGGAGATTATCCTGATGTAATAGCAAAATTCTTAGTAGGAAAAATGATAGAAAATAAGAAAAATGGTGTAAGGATAAATTGGTTAACAAATAGAAAGGCAGCTTTTAGGTTTATGACAAGTTCATTTAACAAAAGAGATTTCTTTTTAAAAGCATAAACTAATTCTAGAGCTTAATAAATTTTATTTAAGCTCTATTAAATTTTGAAAATTTGAAAAAAATGTTGTAAAAAAGATAATTATTGGTATAATAATAACGGGATAAAAAAGGAGGAAAAAATATGTTAAAAAAAGTAGGAATATTAGCAAATGGAGGAGACGTATCAGGATTCAATGCAGTAATAAGAGCAATAGTAAAAACTGCGGAAAATAATGGAGTAGAATGTTATGGAATTATAGATGGTTATAATGGATTAATAAATAAGAATTTTAAACTATTAAGTACCGCAGCAGATGGAGATGCATTAGGAATATTACCAAGAGGAGGCTCAATAATAGGTTCATCAACAAATGCAAATTTATTTAATTATAAAGTTGTAAATGAGGATGGAAGTGTAGAATATAAAGATGTATCAGATATAGCAGTACAAAATATAAAAGACTTCGGATTTGATTGTATATTTACATTAGGAGGAGATGGAACACAAAAATCAGCAAGAGACTTCTCAACAAAAGGAGTAAATGTTATAGGAGTACCAAAAACAATAGATAATGATGTAGCTTGTACAGAAATAACATTTGGATATAATACAGCAGTATCAGTTGCAACTGAAGCTTTAGATAGATTGCATACAACAGGAGCAACACATCATAGAATAATGGTATTAGAAGTTATGGGAAGATATGCAGGATGGATAGCGTTAGAATCAGCAATAGCAGGAGGAGCAGATGTAGCTTTAATTCCAGAAATACCATATGATATAAATAAAGTAGCAGATAAAATAAACAACAGGAGAAAAAGAGGAAAAGAATTTAGTATAGTAGTAGTAGCAGAAGGTGCAAAACCTTTAGGAGGAGAAATTACTATAAAAGGAACAAGACATAATGGAAGTGGTGTAGATAATACAAAACTTGGTGGAATAGGAGAAAAAGTTGCAAAACAACTACAAGAATTAACAGGATTAGAAGCAAGAAATACAACTTTAGGATATGTACAAAGAGGAGGAACACCAACAGCATTTGATAGAGTATTATCAACAAAATATGGAACAAAGGCAATGGAATTAGCATTAGAAGGAAAATTTGGAACATTAGCAGTAATAAAAAATGGAAAACTAGATTCAGCTACATTGGAAGAAGTAGTAGGAAAAAATACAAAAATAGGAGCAGTATCAGGAAATACAGAAGAAAGTAATTTAAGAAGAGTAACAATGGATGATGATTTAGTAAAAACAGCAAGATATATAGGAATAAATTTAGGAGACTAATGATATGGATATTTCTTGTATCATAAAGTAATTATTATAAAAAAGCATTACATTTTTGTGGTGCTTTTTTTATAAAAACTATTGACACGGTGTCAGAAAAGTGATATATAATAATTAAAATAAATTGACACGGTGTCAGGAGGTGGAAATTATGTCAAAAGATATAGAAGATATTAGAAAAGAAGAAATAATTAATGCTTGTGAAGAGCTATATAAAACAGAAAATTTTAAAGATATAACAATAAAACATATAGGAGAAAAAACTACATTTTCACGTACATCAATATATAATTATTTTCAAACAAAAGAAGAAATATTTTTAGCACTTTTCCAAAGAGAATATGAAAGATGGATTGATGACTTAAAAGAAATGTATGAGAAAAATGTAGAACTTTCAAAAGAAGAGTTCGCAAAAGAATTGGCACATACAATTGAAAAAAGACCAACATTATTAAAATTACTTTCTATGAATATGTATGATATGGAAGAAAATAGCAGAATGGAAAATTTAGTTGAATTTAAAAGAGCTTATGGAAATTCAATAAAAATGGTAAAAAAATGTTTAGATAAATTTGCTGGAAATATGAGTGAAGACAAAAAAGAAGAATTTATATTTTTATTTTTCCCATTTATGTATGGAATTTATCCTTATACAGAGGTAACAAATAAACAAAAAGAAGCTATGGAAAAAGGAGGTGTGCCATTTAAATATTTATCAATTTATAACATTACTTATAAAGGAATATTAAAATTATTAAATTAATTTATTAGGGAGTGATTTTTATGTCTAAAAATTTAGTTGCCTATTTTTCTTGTACAGGAACAACCAAAAAGCTTGCTAAGAATTTAGCAGAAGCTGTTAATGGAGATTTATTTGAAATAAAACCAAAAGAAGAATATACTTCTTCTGATTTAAATTGGAGAGATAGAAGTAGTCGTGTATCTAAAGAAATGAATGACAAAAATTCAAGACCAGAAATTTTAAATAAAATAGACAATATGGAAGAATATGATAGAGTATTTTTAGGATTTCCAATATGGTGGTATACAGCACCAAGAATAATAAATACATTTTTAGAGTCTTACCATTTTTCAAACAAAGAAATTGTAGTTTTTTGCACATCAGGAGGAAGTGGAGTAGGAAATACAGTTGAAGATTTAAAACTATTTTGTTCAAATGCTACAAAATGGATGGATGGAAAAAGATTTCCTGGAAACACAAGTGTAGAAGAATTAAAAAATTGGGTAAATAATTTAAAATGATATTGTAAAAAGTTACATGAAAAATAATGAAAAAGAACATTGAAAACTAAATATTGGTAAAAATCCGATAA
>CALXAD010000055.1 GCA_944386195.1 uncultured Clostridia bacterium | reverse complement strand
ATTTTATCAAATTTACGATGTTTTTTGTTCATTTTTATACATTTTTATTGCGAAAAATCTTTACTCTTTTTTACTGAAATTTTATTTCCATATTAATTATATATGATAGTTAATGAATTTGTGTTATTTTTCATTGTTTTATTCCGTGTATATCAAGGTTATAATGTTTGACTTGTAAAACTATAATATAATTGTAAAATAACAAGGATGGTGCAGAAATGAATGTTTTAGATAGGTTTTGGCCAAAAGATGAATTAATTCAAAAAACTATTGAAATTGAAAGTAGTCTTTATGATGAAATTGAGTTTTTATGTGAGAATGTTTATGATGCTTCTGTTAGTAAAATTATTAATGCATGTATTGATGAATTAATTGAAACAGAAGATGTTAAATTATATCCAAAAGAACCTAATGAACTTTTTACTAAACATTCTATTATTCTTAGAAAGAGTTCTTTATATAATTTGGAAAAACTTAAAGATAAATATGGTATTTCAGTTTATAAGTTAATTCATATTGCTATTAAAAATGTGCTTATACAATATCATGAAGAAAAAAGCTAATGATGATATTAGCTTTTTCCTTCATTTTCTTTAAATTACTGAAATTTTTATTTTTGTTTCTTTTTTGTCTTCTAAAAAGATTACTACTTTTCCATTATTTACATTGAAGTTTCTTATAATATTTAAATTTATTACTGCAAAGTCTAGATTTGAACCATTTATTAAATATAGTTCATCATTTTTTATCTCATATTTCATTTCTTCTATTGTTATTTTTTTTATTATTCCATTTTCTACTTCTATAATAAAATTTTTTCCTTTGTTTTCTTCTAAAAAATCTTTTATTTTCATAATCTTACCTCTTTTGTTAGTATGGTTTATTTTTTATTATATATTCTTTTGTTTTATTTTATTTTTAATTATTAAAGCAATATTTATTTTTAGTAAATATTATATTTTTCTTTTTCTTGCTTTGTTTTCTATTTTTTTCTCTTTATTTCTTATATTATTCATTTTCCTAACTTTCACTACAATATTAATTTACCTACTCTATGCTTCTAAAAATTAAAAAACGCCCACTTGGTGCATGAATAATAAAGGAGTGTATAATATAATGACTTTATAATTAACCACTATATTATACACTCTCTTTTTCCATTAACTCATTCCATTCGTTAATTCTCATATTTAATTTTTATTTTTTACTTTTAAAATAGCTCTTTTACTTATTCAAATTTTGTTTTTCACAGCACTCAGTTCTACATTATATAAAGCACTGGGCGAAAAGTATGACTATCGTTGGCAGTATCAGAAAAGCTAAAGCGTTGGCTAGCTCTGTTGCTGCTGTTCTTACCGACATAACCAGCTCGGCACACACATTTAAGTCTTATAGTATTTATTTCCGCTACATATTCACTACAATTTCCCTCTAAATCATAAATATTTTGTACTTTATCATTTATATTTTTTCCAGTTGATGTTTCAATTTCTGTATGTCTTGTTTCATCATATGTTCTTACATGAAATTTTTTTTCTCCTGTTCCATCATATTTTCCATCCACAAACTTCATTATTATATCCCATTGTATTCCTGAACACATTGCACTTTTTACACTTTTTACACTATTTTCACTATTTCCTGTATACATTGTTTTTGCAATACCTTTAAAATTTGTTTGAGTTTCATTTGCATATACAGTTGCATTTTGCTTACTTATTACTGTCGTTCCATCTTTTCCTGCTTCATATCTTCCTATATAAAATCCATTATATTTCATTACTGCATTTCTTTCTGCTGTTTCATTACTTTCTGCATCATCTGTTGTTCCTTGTATTCCTTCTGGTAAATATCCTGTATCTGTATATGTTGAACCTTCTGGTGTATATGTTAATTGTTCATCATAATAACTTGGATAACTAAAATCTCTTTCATATTCCCCTTCACTTGCTACTGGTATCCATACAAATTGATTATACAATGTTTGCACATTATATGCTCCATCTTCATTTTGTGCTTCCCAATCTACACTTTCTAATTCATTTTCTGGTATATCATATATTACTAATCCACTTGATATTTTTTGTTCTTCCGGTATTCCTGATACTACAAATCCAGCTGGTACTGTTGCTTGATTTCCTTCTGTATCTGTATAATTATTTTTTACGGTTGCTTCCACTGTTTTTCCTGGTTGTACACTAGCCGTTGTTCCTCCATTTACATAGTTATTTATAATATTATTATATTCATTTAGTTTATTTTCTTCTTCTCCTTGTGCTTCTTCTGTTCTATTTTTAGCATTCTGTGCTTGTGTTAATATTCCATTTTGTCCTGTTAACATTGCAATACTTACTCCTGCTAAGATTAAAAGCACAATTATAGTTATAACTAATGCAATTAATGTTATACCTTTTGTTTGCTTTCTAATACTTTTTAAACTTTTCTTTCTTGTTTCTTTTTGTTCTTCTTTTACTTTTTCCTTCATTGTAATCCTCCTTCTTTTCTCTTATGTTTTCTAATTTTTTCTTTTTTTATTCCTTTTGTAACCAATTTTCCATTATCTTTGTAAAAAGAACTTTCTATTTACCTCTAATCATTACAAGCAAAATATTTTATAATATATTTATTTTTTCAATGTTCTTTTTACAATTTAAATGTACTCATTACTTACATTTTTTGTTCTAACGTAACGCATTGTTTTTGTCAATGATTTTTATTTTACTTTTTTTATTTTCTTCTTTCTTTTTTAGTTGACTTAAGTAAAATAGCCTTGTATAATAGATATATCAATAAATTAGGAGATTTTAATATGAACACAAGCCATTTAGAAAAATTAGAATATAACAAAATATTAGAACAATTAAATAAATTTTGCACAACACAATATGGAAAGAATTTAGCTAATGAATTATTACCAAGTAATGAAAAAACAAAAGTTATTTCATTATTACAAGAAACACTTGAAGCAATTAACTTATCAACACGTAATTCATTTCCATCTTTTTATGATGCAGGTAATATAGAAATAACATTAAAACAACTTGAAAGCATGCAAAGTTTAAATACAAAATCACTATTAAATTTAGCAAATATATTAAAAAATGCAGAAGAATTAAAATCATATTTTGATAAAGATTTTATTACTTCTGATTCTTTTCCAATACTTTCAAATTTATTTAATATGCTTTACTCAAATAATTCAATTACTTCTAAAATATTTTCTTGTATATTAGAAGAAGATATTATTGATGATAGAGCATCAAACGAATTGTACTCTATAAGAAGAAAGAAAAAGAATTTAGAGCAAGATATTAGAAATAAATTAAACAATATGATACATTCTTCTTCATATAGTAAATATATTCAAGAACCTATTATTACAATACGTAATGAACGTTTTGTAATCCCTGTAAAAGAAGAATATCGTTCATCTATTAAAGGATTAATACATGATGTTTCAAATGCAGGTTCAACAGTCTTTATTGAGCCTTTATCTGTTTTTGAAATGAATAATGAAATACATGAATTAGTAAATAACGAAAACATTGAAATAGAAAAAATACTATCTGAATTAAGTCAACTATTTGTACCTATTATATCTCATATAAAAGATAATTTAGATATAATTGGAAAACTTGACTTTATATTTGCAAAAGCAAAATATGCAAAATCAATAAATGCAATTATTCCTAAAGTCTCAAATAGAAAAGAAATCACATTTAAAAATGCAAGACATCCTTTAATCAACAAAGAAACAGTAGTACCTATTACCTTAACTTTAGGAAAAGACTTTTCAACATTATTAATTACAGGACCAAATACAGGAGGAAAAACTGTTACATTAAAAACTGTTGGGCTTTTAACTTGTATGGCATGTTCTGGTCTTGCAATACCATGTGATGAAAACTCTTCAATATATGTTTTTGACAATATATTCACAGATATCGGAGATGACCAAGACATTAGTAGCTCACTTAGTACATTTTCATCTCACATGACAAATATTGTTGATATATTAAAAAAATTCACATCTGAATCTTTAATATTACTAGATGAACTCGGTTCAGGAACAGACCCTATTGAAGGAGCAAATCTTGCAATTAGTATTTTAGAACATATTAAAAACATTGGTGCTTTAATTATTTGTACTACACATTATCCAGAATTAAAAAAATATGCATTAGTTACAGATGGTTTTGAAAACGCTTCTGTTGAATTTGATGTTTCAACCCTATCACCTACTTATAGATTATTAGTAGGCATCCCTGGAAAAAGTAATGCTTTTGAAATCAGTAAAAAATTAGGTTTAGATAATAAAATCATTGAAAATGCAAAAAATCATCTTTCATCTAAAGAAATTGCTTTTGAAGATTTATTAAAAAATATTTATGATGATAAAGCTTTAATAGAAAAAGAAAAAGAAGATATAACAAAAGAATTAAACCAAGCAAAATTACTACGTAAATCTTTAGAAAGAGATAATAATTCACTAAAACAAAAAGAAAACGAATTAATTAATAATGCAAAAATAAAAGCTAGAAATATTTTATTAGAAGCTAAAGAAGATGCAAATGAAATTATAAAAGAAATGAATAATTTAGCAAAAGAAAATCAATTAAATAATAATTCCAAATTATCTAACTTAAGAAATACTTTAAATTCAAAAATAAAAGATATAAAAATATATGATGAAAATGAAGATAATAATTCTTCTAATACAAATTTAAAACCTGAAGATATTTATTTAAATATGAAAGTTTTTGTAAAAACTTTAAAACAACCTGGAATTGTAATCTCTCATGTTTCAAAATCTAATGAAGTTAGAGTTCAAATTGGAAATATTAAAACTAATGTAAATATTAAAAATCTTGAAAAATTAGATAATTCGAATACAAATACAAAAAATGATTCTACTTCTAGCTCTTATATTTATGCTAATATTTCAAAAACTATGAATGCAAAATCTGAAATTAATGTTATTGGATATAATGTTGATGAAACAATATTTGTAATTGATAAATTTTTAGATGACTGTTATTTAGCAAAATTACAAACTGTAAGAATTATTCATGGAAAAGGCACTGGTAAATTAAGAAATGGTATTCATAAATTTTTAAAAACCAATCCTCATGTAAAATCTTTCCGTCTTGGCTCTTTTGGTGAAGGAGAAATGGGTGTTACTGTTGTTGAACTTAAATAGCTCCTTTACTCCTTCATCCTATTTTCTCTTTTAAATAAAAAATTTCATCATCATGTTTGCTTAATATTTTGTCATGTTCATTAAATTTTTCTTCAAATTCTTCATTTTTTTGTTGTTGACCACATAATACATCTAATATTGCTTGTAATTTATTACCATGCTCATATTCAATTTTTGCAACTGTTCTGCTTAAATTTCTTTGTTCTTTTTCTATTTCATTCAATTTATTTTCAATTTTATTAATATTGCCTTGCGTTTTATTCATATTGCCTTGCATTTCATTTATATTGTCCTGCATTTCATTTATATTGTCCTGCATTTCATTTATATTGTCCTGCATTTCATTTAT
>CALXAD010000054.1 GCA_944386195.1 uncultured Clostridia bacterium | reverse complement strand
TTCCATTTGCATCTGTTCCACTTGTCATATTTGCCATTTCACTTACTTCTGCTGGCACCCATACAAATTCATTTCCTACTTTATCTTGAATTACTAATCCATTATTTACATTTTCTTCTACATCCTCCCAACTTGATGTCTCTGTGTCTATTGGCTTAAATCCTTCTGGTATTGTTGGATTATTTGCACTAGGCTCACTTCCATCTATTGTACTTGTCTCTTCAAAATATCCGTTTTCATCTTTTGAAGGTCCTGTTTCTGGTGGTGTTGGAGTTGTTCCATCTGTTATATCTCCATTATATATTTCTGATAAATCTATTTTTATTGTCTCATCTTCTTTTGATATTAATTTATCTGTTGATGTTCCTTCTATTATATCTTTTAAATTCTGCTCTTCATTTGAAAAATATTTTTTTAGTATTTCTTCTAATTCATCAGATGAAATATCTCCACTACCATTTTCTGTTTGTTTTCCTAGTATATCTAATTGTACCTCTTCTATTATTTTTGCTTTTTCTGTTTCTTTTTTAGCATTTTGTGCTTGTGTTAAAATACCATTTTCTCCTGTTAGCATAGCAATTGATACACCTGCTAAGATTAGTAAAACAATAATTGTTATAACTAAGGCAATAAGTGTAATACCTTTGGCTGATTTTCTTAAGTCTTTTAAATTTGTTTTTGGTTTAAAATTCATATTCTCTTTCATATTTTTGTCTTTTTCTTCTCTAAATTCGTTCATCTTTTTCCCCTTTCTTTTGTTAATTTTTATAAAAATTTTTAAGATTTAATACTAACTTTTTCTAATAATTCTTAGATAATTATGTCCATTTTTGTAAATAGTATTCTATACTTTTACTTTAGACAAAAATATTTTTTCAATGTACTTTTTTCTATTTACAAAAAATAGACCTAATCATTATATTTTTTATTGTATACAAACATAATAATTAAGTCAATATATTAAATCAAATTTTTTTAATTATTTTCATATGTATTGAAACTTATTATATTTTATCTCCATAAAAATATATAAACTAAAAACTACTATCACATAAAAAGTGATAATAGTTTTCAGTTTAAGAGTACAACTACGGTGTCCTCATATTTCCCTATCACAATAATAGCATAATTACTAAAAAATGTCAAATTTAAACGAGTCCAAAATTATGGACTCGTTTTTGGGAAACATGAGATTATGTACTTTTATGCACATCCATCTCCACTTAAATATCCGTTTCATATGTTGTACTCCTTTCTTTAGTATTAGTACCTAATATTTGTTATAGTAAAGACTATAAATATTTCAAATATTAGATACAACTTTGAAAGATGTACAACTAATATAATAAATTCCCTAGCAATTAATGCCAAGGAATTTTTTGAAATATTATAATCCTTTTTAAGCATTAATTGCTTTTTTTCAGGGAAACATTATATCTAAAAAGATATTAAGACTTTCCCCATGTACTATAAATAATATTATGTACAATTTAATTATACCACTTTTTTCCATATTTTACAATATTTGTTGAAATTCCACATCAATAATGTTATAATAATTATGTAAAGTGTTTTAACATTTTATTATCATATTAAAATATTAGGGGGATTTTTTATGTATGATACAAATATAGAACACTTAGGAAAAAAACTAAAATATTTTAGAAAAGCCAAAAATATTAGTATCGAAGAACTAGGAAATATAATAGGAAAATCAAAAACAACTATTGCTAGATATGAAAACAATGAAATATTACTAGACATCCTTACAGCAATAGAAATATGTAATGCATTAAATATTGATCTAAATGATTTGTTTGATACTTCCCTACATAGCCTAGAAAAAGATATAAACAAAAATCCATTTAATTCTAACTTACTTTACCTATATTATATTAGTAAAAACGGAATAATTATATCTAGTATTGAAATAACCCAAACCCAAAACGCTAACTATGTTTTAATGAAAAACGGACTAACAAGAAATAAATATAAACAAGAATATACTGGAGTAATGGAAAGTAACTATAATACTGCATTTATATGTTTAACAAATGCAATAAGTAACCCTGGATTAGATAAATTTCAAATAGAAATTGATTTACATTCTAACATAGATAATAAATATTATGGAATATTCTTAGGAATATCAGATAATACTCATAAACCAACAGCAAGAAAATGTATCTTAACAGATAAACTAATAACTTCTATCGATGAACTAAGCTATTTATTTGAAGAACTAAAAATTTCAAATGAAGATTCAAAAGATATGTTAGAAACAAAATATTGGGATATGAAAACAAGAAGAATTAAAGAATATGTTATTAGTGTTAATATGTAAAATACTGATAAAAAGCAACTAGATATTAGTTTTAATATTTAGTTGCTTTTTTATATGTTTTTATTTAGTTGCGTAAGAATCAACAAAAGTATGAATCTTCACTAATTTTCACTATTTTTACAAAAAAACACCTCAAATCAATCAAAATTTGTTGCGTGTGGCGCAACTTTTTCATTTTTTAGGCAAAAATAGCCACTTTTTTCATCAATTAGTTGCGTGTGACGCAACTTTTTAAATCTTTGCTATCTTATTTTCTTTATGTTACCATAAAATCAACCTAGGTAATTTATAAAAATCTCTATATGGAGTAAAGGAAAGAAATGAAAAAAAGAAATTTTAAAAATGGAGATTATACAAAAGATATTCATCTACCTAATGAAGAAATAAAGAAAATACTTTCAGATAATTATTATAATACACAAATGCAAAAAGCAGATAATTCTGATGTAACAATAAACCACTTAGAAAATATCTTTACAAATGAAACTTACTATTTAGCAATGAAAATAGTTCCGTTGCTTGAAAGAAAAGTGTTGTATCTATCATATATTGAAAATATTAGATTAAACGACATTTGTAGAAGATTAAAATTACAAAAGAAAGAAGTTATTACTTTAAGAACTAAAGGTATAAACCACTTTAAACACAACTTACAACTTTTATATAAAACTCAAAAATTAAAAGGTAGTAAAAAGTGAAAATAAATTTAAAAAAATTTAAGAAAATTAAAGATAGAAAAAAAACACTAGTAAAAAGAAAAACTAACATTACACCTATTCCCCCAATACCTATTAGGGTTTTATATAAAAAAGTTGGACAAGTACCAGAAGTAAAAATTATTAATAATGTATCTAAACTAAAGAAAAGTATTATTAAAAATAACCTTGATATTATACCTTATGAAACAGTTTATATTATCTGCTATAACAAAAAATCAATGGAATATATGAAACCTAATATATTCTTATCATTAAAAAGAATTGCAGGAGATTTTATTTTAATTGATATAGACAAGAATAAACATGAATTTAAAAGCCTTACTCAAGAAAACATTATATGGTATACAAAAGACTTAATAAATAAAGCGCCAATAAATACATTAAAAAAAGTAAATATACCTAAGATAAATAATATACAAGATATTTATGAAAGAGGGTTTGAAAATGATAGAAATGCTATATCTAATAAATTTGAAAACACTTTAATAAATGTACTTAACAATTTAGAATTAGTTTTGGCTATGATATTAAAAAATATTAATTCTAAAAAATAAAGAAGTATTTTTATGAATTTTATAGATAAAGAATATGAAAGCTTAAAAATTCATTACAATAAATAATACAAAAGAATCAGAAAGCAATTTTAAAGATGAAGAAATTTAAAGATAAGGAGATACAAAAAATGAATGAAGTAAATGAAAAAATAAATAAAAATATAATTGATACAGAAGAAAAAGAAAACTTAAAAGGAAAAATAGTAATAAATTATTTAAACAAACTAAAAAATCCATTTGTAATGTTATCTGTTTCAGATGTTTCAAAGGATTTACATATCGGAATAAATCAAGCTTATGACCTATTCAAACAAAAAGATTTTCCAACAACTACAATAGGTAAAAGGAAAACTGTTACTTTAGCTTCTTATCTATTGTGGAAAATAAACAAAAAAGAAAGTGAAGTGTAGATTATGTCTATAAAAGGAAATGGAGAAGGCTCCGTATATTTTAATAAACAAAGAAAAAATTGGCTTGCTCAATATTATGAATATGATATAAATAAAGATAAAATTGTAAGAAGAACAAAGACATTTAAAACAGAAACTGAAGCAAAAAAATATTTAGATACTATTATGTATCAAAAACAAAATCCATTATATATAGAACACCATGGTATACCATTATGTGAGATATTAAAAGCAAATTTAAATCTAAAATTTGAAACTAATCAAATTGCACCTGCTCAATATGGTAGGATTTCACGTTCAATAGAACAATTAGAAAGGTCTCCTATTGGAAATAAGAATATTGATACTATAACTTCAGATGAATTACAAGCATATTTAAATTCTCTAAAACATTTTAGTAATTCAATAATAGAAAAAGCACATCAACAATTAAATCAAGCTTTCAATATTGCAATGAATAAAGGATATATAATGCAAAATCCAATGACAAATGTTATTAGACCTAAAAGCAATAAAGAAGATAAAATAGTAAGAGCATTAACAGTTGAAGAACAACAACAATTTACAAATTGGTTAATTAATAAACCTATTAATGAATACAAGTACAGAAATGTATTTTTAATACAAATGTATATGGGTTTGCGTGTTGGAGAAGCTCTTGCCATTTCCACACATGATATTGATTTAAAAAACAAAAGAATTAATATACATAGAACTCTAACGACTGATGAAAAAGGCAATGTAATAATGGGAAATAAAACAAAAACATATGCTGGTAGAAGAATATTACCTATCCCCGATTTTCTCTATCCTTATATAATAGAACAAATGCAAATTGCAAATGCTCAAGATAATAATGAAGAAAAATTATTGTTTAAACCTAATAATAGTAAATATTGTAGGCGTTCTACTATAAATAATGAGTTGAAAAGAGTTTTAAAAAACGAATTTAATATTACAGACATTTCAAGCCATTCTTTAAGACATACTTTTGGAACTAGATGTATTGAATCTGGTATGGCACCTGTTGTAGTTCAAAGATTAATGGGACATAAAAATATAGCTGTTACTTTAAATACATATACTTCTGTTTTTGATAAATTTAAAGAAAGAGAAATTGACAAAGTTAATCAATATTATTTAGAGGAAAATTTAATAAATAATAATTTTTTAAATGAAAAAAATACTATTGAAAATGAAAAATAATTAATAGAAATTACAAATTTAATTTATAATAATTAATAATCACTCAACAAAAAAAGCTCTTAAAACACTTGATATTATTAGCTTTAAGGATTTTGCTATTTTCACTTTTCAAACAATATATGCTTTATTTACTCAACAAAGTATAATTTAAAATAAAATTTATTATTCTTTGTTGAGTTAGCAGTTTTTTATAAAAAAAATTAAAAATAATTAAAAATCGTGAAAAGCATTGATACTCTAATGAAATATAGTTTTTATAAATTAAAGAAAAAATTTATTAGTAAGGAAAAATAAAATAGCCTGTATCCTTAGATACAAGCTATTTACATCGATTTTTAGTTGGCTGGGCTGGCTAGATTCGAACTAGCGCATGCCAGAGTCAAAGTCTGGTGCCTTACCACTTGGCTACAGCCCAATATAATAGTATTTAAATGGGGTGGAAGATGGGACTCGAACCCACGGTCTCCAGTGCCACAAACTGGCGCGTTAACCAACTACGCTACATCCACCATTGTTAGTTACGCTCTCTACAGCACATTTAATATTATAACTAATATTCACCCCATTTGTCAACTGTTTTTTTAAATTTTTTTATTATTGTGATAAATGTCCATTCAAAATTCTATTGCAACAAAAACCTAATATACATTTTTCTATTAAGCTACACCTTTTATTTTATTTA
>CALXAD010000053.1 GCA_944386195.1 uncultured Clostridia bacterium | reverse complement strand
CTTATTAATCATGCGTAAAAATTTTTCTAAAAAATTTTAAAAAAAGTATTGACTTTAGTTAGCAAGTTTACACACTAATCTTGACAAGCTCAATAAGAAGAACAATACAGAAAATTAAATGAATTAAAAAGACTAAACTTTGCAAAGTAAGCAAATGATTGTATAATACTTTTTAAGAATAAAAAGGTAGCAGAACAAGTGCTGAATAATGTAAAAAAATAGTAGAAAATGAAAGTAATAATATGTTAAATGTAAAAAGAAGGCATAATTTATTTTGTGTATTTTTGTTACAAAAATATTAAATATATATTACAATTTTGTTTCTGTGCGTGATTTTAAGCATTTTAAATTGACAAAAAAAATTTAAAAATGTAGAATTATAATAGGTGATAATAATATGGCAAAAGAAAAAAGAAAGAAGAAAACAAGAGTAAAAATATCATTAAAAAATATAATAATATTTTGTGTAGCAATATTGTTGCTATTGTATATAGTGATATTTTATAATTATTTTCTAAATAAGAATGAAGTATATGCAAAAGAAACAAGTGTAGAACCACAAAATATAGATGTAAAAATAAGTAATGCAAATAAAATAGATATAACACAAATGATAGAAAAAAATGTAGGAACAAAACAGGATGAATATACAACAGAAGAAACAGAATTAGAATATATAACACAATATAATGAAAATCCAGAACTACCAAAAGGAACAATGCAAGTTATTCAAGAAGGAAGAGAAGGAAAACAAGAAATAACAACGAAAAAGGTATATGAAAATGGACAAATAGTAGCAGAAGAACAAGTGGGAGCAAAAGTAACAAAAGCAGCAGTAAATAAAATTGTAGAAATAGGAACAGGAAGTAGAAAGAGTAATTATAAAGTGCAACCAGGAGATACGGTTTATATAACTTCAGATAGAGCAGAAATAATGGTAGAACCAAATTTAGATTCAATGAAAGTTGCAACACTATCTAAAGGAATAGCTTTAAAAGTTTTATCAATTCAAGGGGATTGGCATCAAGTAAATGGACAAGGAAGTACAGGATATATTAAAATTGAAAATACAACATATATAAATAAAAATGAAATTAATGAAGAAGAAAATAGTGATACTACTAATAATGAAGGAAATAATATTACACCATTAAGTTTTGATATGGCACTAAATAAACCAAGTGGACTAACACTAGACCAGTTTAAAAAAGTACTAACAGATAATAAAGATAAAAATAAGATATTTGAGAAAAATGCTGAATATTTTTATTACATAGAAAAGCAATATAATATAAATGGAGTATTTGTTGCAGCAGTTGGAATTCATGAAAGCTCATGGGGAACCTCAAAGATATCATTGCAAAAACATAATTTATTTGGGTATGGTGCATATGATTCTAACCCATATAATGGAGCATATAGCTTTACTGATTATTCAGAATGTATAGATTTAATAGCAAGAGTATTTGTTAAATATTACATAAATCCGTCAGGAACAGCTATTTATGATGGTGAAAAAGCATCAGGTAAATATTATAATGGACCAACATTAAGTGGAATAAATAAAAAATATGCAACAGATAAAAACTGGGCAAATGGAGTTTATGCACAAATGAAATATTTATATAATAAATTGTAAAAAATTCTTGATATTTTTTACGATTTATTGTATGATATAGAAGTATAAGGCTTACAAGGAAAAAAATGCCAAAAGACTTAAGAAAGGGGCTTAAAATATAATGAAAAAGTCACTATTAATAGTTACCATATTTGTAATTTTAATTGGATTATTATTTACGGTTTCTAATACATATGCAGCAGACCAAGTAATTGATGAAGAAACAGAAAGTAAAATTGTTGAGATAAAAGATAATGCAGCAAGCTCTTTAGCGGATTATCAAGACAAATATGGCTCTGATGTTTATGGATTAGTAGCATACATATTAAATTTAGTTAGAATTTATAGTATACCGTTTTGCTTTTTAGGAATTGCAATTGGAGCAATACATCAATATGTAATAGGTGTAAGAAAATTAGATACGTTGGAAAAAGGATTTGCTATGATAGCAAGTTTTGTAACAATTTTAATTATATGCCAAATTTTGCCATTAGCATTTGCTATATTTGTAAAATTTGGAAGGGGGTAACAAATGAAAGTATTATTTGCTGTAAGTAATGAAGAAATTTCGGAATCAATTGTAAAAAAATATAGAACTGAATATAAACAAATAATTTCATATAAGAATGTTTATTACTTTAATGCAATATTAAAAGAAATACAAAAAGATAAAAGTTATGACCGTATAGTTATAAGTGAAGAGTTAGAAGCTTTTACTCATACACAATATGACCAAATAGATAAATTTATTTTTGAAAAATTAGATGGAATTAGTGATGAAGCTTCAAATAATGCAGGTGAAGACATTCCGATTATTTTAATTTGTTCTGATAGAAGAGTTAAATCAGAAGAAATGCTTGTAAAATTATTTGGAATAGGAATATATAATGCAGTAATAGGAACAGATAGAAGTGTGGATGAGGTTTGTAAATTAATAAACAGACCACGTTCAAAAAAAGAAGCTAAAATTTATTATCAAATAGATTCAGAAAATGTAAATTATCAAAGTGAAAATGAAAATGATGTTAGTGAAGTTGAAATTCAAAATATATTAGCATTTTTTAAAAAATTGGGAAAAAATGAAAGTAAATATTTGGAAAGTTTTGACAATATAGCTGCTCAATACAATGATACTCAATTAAGAATTATAAGCAAATTCTTACCATTAAATGTAAGGGCAGTATTGGAAGAAAGGTCTCCAAAATATCAACAGATAATGTCATTCAATAATAAAGTATCTGATGAATTAAGACCAATAAAAGAAGAAAAAATAGATGGACCAAGTGAGACATTGTTAATGCCTAAGACAAAGGAAAAACCAATGTCAGAACCTGTTGTAATTCCTTCTTCAGTTAATATGACAGGAGGTAAAAAACTAGCTAGAGTTAAGCCACCTAAGATAGAACCTAAAATAACTCAGCCAGAGTATGAAGACGAGGATGAAGAAGTAGAGAATGATAATGAAAAAATAGAAGAAAATACTGTAGATAATGTAGAGCCAATAGTAGTACAACCACCAAAAAGGGGAAGAGGAAGACCAAGAAAAAATCCAGTTCCTGTAGTTGATAGCACACAACCACCAAAAAGAGGAAGAGGAAGACCAAGAAAAAATCCAATTCCTGTACCTCAAAAAGAGATAGAACAAGAAGATGAAGATGTAAGTATATTACCAGGCTTAGATACAATAAATAATGAATCTGTAAATGAAGAACCTGAAGAGACAATACTTCCAGGAATTGAGGAAGAACAAGAACCAATAACAAAAACAAATGTAAATAATATGTCTAATATGAATACGATTAATAATATGTATTCAAATCCATCATTTAATGAGCCAGTATTACATAATAACTATAATGAACCAATAAGAGAGCAACCAAAGCAAATGGAGCCAACAGAAAAAATAGATTTATCTAATTTATTAACACAAGGTAAAAAAATAGTTACATTTGTAGGAACTAGTAAAAATGGAACATCATTTATAGTAAATAATTTAGCTGAATTATTATCTACTTCAGGTATAAATGTAGCAATACTTGATACAACTAAAAATAGAAATTCTTATTATATATATACAAAAAATGAAGAAGCTTTAAGAACAACAGCATCACATAGTTTTAAAGGATTAATAAATGGAATTGCACAAGGAATTCAAGTACATCCAAATCTTACAGTTTATACTTCATTACCAGATGAAACAGACGAAATAATCCATGCAGACAAGATATTGGAAACATTATTAAGAAATCATTCTTTGATTTTAATAGATACAGATTTTGATACGCCAATAAGATATTTTGAACAATCACAAGAAACTTATTTAGTTCAAACATTAGATGTTTTAACAATTCAACCACTAACTGCATTTTTAAGACAATTAAAAGCTAAAAATGTATTAGATGAAAAAAAATTAAGAATTGTTTTGAATAAAAGTGTAAAAATAAGAGGAGTAACAGATAAAACAATTATAGGCGGTATGGCTTATTATAATGACCCATCAATGTCATTTATGACAGAATTATTTGATAGAAATTTAATAAAATATGTATCAATACCATTTGATGAAGAAACATATATAAAATATCTTGAAAATGTTATAGAATGTAATATTACATTAAAAGGATATACAAAAATGTTTGTTCAAACATTAAGAGAATTAGCAAATATGGTATATTCACAAGCAACAGGTACATATAGACCACCAACAGCAAAAGGATATAAAGCTAAAAATACTTTTAGTCCTGGAATGACACAAACATTAAATCAAATGAAAAATAATTATTAAAAAGCCAAAGGAGGAAAACTTAAGGTGATAATAGCAGTAGTTGTCATATTAGTTTTTATTGTAATTGGACTAATATTTTATAATGTAACAATACATAAAAAAATACAAAAATTCAGAAATCTAAATCAAAAAATTACTAATTTATCTGTAGTACAAGATTTTATGAATGCAATTGGTGAAACATCATCAGTTGAAGATAAAATTAAGAAGATAAATGATATATTAATAGAAAAATATGAAATAAAATATTCAACAATAGTAGTTTTTGATGGAGCAGAATACCAAGTAAAAGCCTCTAATGTAGACCCAAAACATTGGGATGCATTAAGAGAACTATATAAATTAGATATGTTTAAGGATAGTATTGAGTCAGCAACGCCTAAATATGTAACAGTAAACAATGAGAACGAAAGACTTCCTTATCAACAAATGGAGTTTGGTAGGGCAAAATCTGCTATATTCTTTCCTCTATATATTGATAATGTTTATATTGGATATTGGATAATAGAAAGTGGAACACCACATGATTTTGATAATGTTGATACAACAGTATTAGAAGTTATAAAAGAAAATATAGTATCAGTTTTAAAAACTGTAGTACATCAAAAAACATTAGAATCAATCGTAAGAAAGGATTTATTTACAGGATTATATTCAGAAGAATATTTATATGGTGAAGGAAAGAGAATTATAGATAAATATACAATATCAACGATATGTATGTTTAAAATAATTAATATACAGCAAATAAATAAAAATTATTCAAGAGAATTAGGAAATAAAGTAATAACACAAATAAGTAATTTTATAAAAGAAAATTTATCAAAAGAATATGTATTTGTAAGATACATGGGACCTAAATTTGTAATAGCTTTTTCAGGAGTAGAAGCAAATAGTGTGGCAGACTTTTTAAATGACATAAAAGAAAAAATAGAAAATATGCAAATAAGTTTAACAGATGAAGAAATAAAAGTATTAGATTTAGATGTTAAAAAAACTAAAAAAGGTAATAAAGAAGATGTTGCTATACCAAGATTAAATTTTGTTATATCTTCTTATTATAAAGGAACAGGACTAGAAGAAGTTCTAAAAAAACTAGAAGAGTATTTAGACAATGCAGATCCTAATGAAAGTGACATAACAAATATATAGAAAAAAGGAGGAATTTGCTATGGAGTTTGATAAAACAATGAGCTTTCAAGTAGAAAGGGAAGAAAATTCTAAATGCCAAGAAATACTAAAAGAAGTATATGAGGCTTTAGTTGAAAAAGGATATAATCCAATAAACCAAATTGTTGGTTATATATTATCAGGAGACCCAACATATATTACAAGCCATAAAGATGCAAGAAATAAAATAAGGACAGTTGAAAGAGACGAATTATTAGAAAAAATGGTTAAAAAATATATAGGATTAGAAGATTAGTTATGAGAATACTAGGAATTGATTATGGAGAAGCAAGAGTTGGTATTGCAATTACAGATGAATTAAATATAACAGCACAAGGATTAGAAACAATTGAAAGAAATGGTTCTGATAAAGTTATATTAAAAAGATTAGATGAAATTTTTGAAAAATACAAAAATGTAGATACTATAGTAGTGGGAATGCCATTTAATTTAGATGGAACTATTTCAGACAGATGCAAAGTAACTAAAGAATTTGTCCATAAACTAAAATGTAAATATAATAAAATGAAAATAGATACAATTGACGAAAGGCTAACAACAGTAGAAGCTCATAGAACTATGAACTTTTTAGAAGTAAAAAAGAATAAAAAGAAAAATATAGTTGATACTATATCTGCAGTATATATTTTAGAAACTTATTTAAATAAATTGAAAAATACTATTTAAAAATAGTATAAAAAATGATATTATAATTTAAAAATATAAAATTTTGAAAGGAGAAAAATTTATGGATGAAAATAATGAAGAATTAGATAACATCGTAATTTTAAACGATGAGGAAGGAAATGAAGTAAAATTTGAATTTTTAGACTTAATTGAATTAGATGATGAAGAATATGTTGTATTACTACCTGTAACAGACGAAGGAGAAGAAGAGGAAGGAGAAGTAGTAATATTAAAAGTAGAAGATAATGATGATGAAGATTCAGATGAAGAATCATATGTAAGTATAGAAGATGAAGATACATTAAATAAAGTATTTGAAATTTTTAAAGAAAAATTCAAAGATGACTTTGATTTTGTTGATTAATAAAAATAAAGATATGAAAGTAAGTAAGAAGGTGAAGGAAAGAATGAAACATTCTTACCTCCATCTTTTTATTAGGATAGTGTAAAGTAATCTATGAAAAAATAGAATATGAAAAAACTATCAAGAAAATATAAAAAAGCACATTGAAAAGTTAAAAATATACGAAAAAAAGCATCAGAAATAATACTTCAGGCTAAACAATTTTAACGATATTGATAAATGCTTTGTCAAGTGGTCACTTGCAAGAAGTAAATGCATTTGACAAAGCA
>CALXAD010000052.1 GCA_944386195.1 uncultured Clostridia bacterium | reverse complement strand
AGTATATAAAAAATAGTGAATTAGAAAAAATATTTTCTAATTCACTATTTTTTTGAACTACTTTTTCAGCAGCCTCGCAAAATACACCTATCTTTATATAGGTATTTTGCTATCTTTTTTATTCTATGATTAATAACACTATACTTTATTTCACTAAAGTGTAGCTCTCTCTCTCTCTCTCTCTCTCTCTCTTACAGTACCAAGGGTTATAGCTTTCATCATTTTTACTCCTTTTCTTTTGTCTTTTTCCTTTTTACTTTCCTTATTTTATACATAAATCTTCTTTTTGTAAATACTTTTTTATTTTTTTCTAATAAAAAATGAGAATCAACTGAAAATACTAAGTAACTTTTAATATTTTATTGCTTTTTTATTTATTTCTTTATATAATTAATATAATATTTTTGGAAAGGAGAATTTCATGGATACAACTCAAAACAAATTGTATGGTAAAACATTTTTCTTAATGTTTCTAGGTTTATTAGGCTCTGCAATTGTTGCATGGTATACCTACTATTCTGGCTTATTTTTAGATATAGTTTTACAAGGTGGTTTTAGCGTTTTATTAATTCTGGAGCTTGTAGCAGTTTTATTATTTAGCTTCCTTTTTAGAAAACTTCCACCTGTTGCAGTTGGCATACTTTATTTTGTGTATTCAATGCTTAATGGAGTTACTTTAGCTACAGTTTTTGCAGTATTTGAATTATCTTCTATTATATATTTATTTGTAATATCAGCTTTAGTATTTGGCGTATTTGCAATTATTGGATATAAAACAAATAAAGACTTAAGCTCTTGGGGAACTTATATAACAGTATTTCTAATTGCTGGAATTGTTTTAAGTGTAATAAACTTATTTATTATAAAAAGTCCTGGTTTTGATTTATTAATTGATTGGC
Source organism: uncultured Clostridia bacterium (assembly GCA_944386195.1). Classification (GTDB taxonomy): domain Bacteria; phylum Bacillota; class Clostridia; order TANB77; family CAG-508; genus CAG-269. The sequence continues at coordinate 6,194 of CALXAD010000052.1, read as the reverse complement.
TTATACTTGCTTTATTTTGTGGAGTTACTATTTATGATATTAATAAAATTAAAATGTTACAAAATATACCTGAAATTAATCAAGAAAAAATTTACATATATTGTGCTATGCAATTATATTTAGATTTTATAAATATATTCTTACGTATTCTTTCTATTTTTGGAAAGAGAAGAGATTAAAAAAACAGCCCTTGGCTGTTTTTTAATCCATTATTTCTTTAACTGCTACCATTAATTCATTTGTTTCTACGACTCTATTTTCTCCTCGATACATATATCTAGCTCCTGTAAAAAATACTTGATATCCTAAATTTTCAAGCCTTGTTTTACATAATTTTAAAAATTCTTGAGTTTCATCCTCTGATAAGTTCAATTTTATTCTAGCTTCATAAAATGTAATTTTTAATATATTTTCATCCTTATTTATTTTCTCATCTAAATATTCTGTTATATCCTGAATTGCCATTTTTATCTCTCCTTTACTTGGTATATTTTACCACAAATTGAAAGAAAAAGAAACAATAATTTCAAGAAATTTTATTATTTTTTACTTAATATTAAGAAAATTATCATAATAAAAGAATAAGTTAAAAAACCTATTCTTTTAATTTATAATTATTGTTCTTTTGTAATAATTTATTTTAATAATTTTCTTTCATTATCATTTGTTAATATTTTCATTTGTGCTATTGCTATTTGATTTAATTTATACAATCTTTCAGATTGATTCATTCCTTCATTTATAAATATTGAGTTTGTATTTTCTAAGTTTGCTAAACATATTAATTCATTTATATTTGCATAATCTCTTATATTTCCTTTTTTATTAGAATTTTTCTCTTTTCCTTCTTTTGCTGTCATTCCAAATAGAGCCATATTTAATACATCAGCTTCTTTTTTTCTTACGATTTATGGCAACATCTTTAAAATCTTCTTTTTCACATGCTATAAAGTATTCCATTGGTTTTAAGCTTCTTCTTCGACTTCGAATTGAGAATTATAAAGGTCACTATAGAATCCACCCTTAGCAAGTAAACCTTCATGTGTTCCTTGCTCTACAATATCTCCATGATTCATAACTAAAATTAAATCTGCATTCTTAATTGTAGATAAACGGTGAGCAATTATAAAGCTTGTTCTACCTTTCATTAAATTATCCATAGCATCTTGAATTTGTATTTCTGTTCTTGTATCAATAGAAGATGTTGCTTCATCTAATATTAATATTTTAGGGTCTGTTAAAATTACCCTTGCTATAGTTAATAATTGTTTTTGTCCAGCTGATACATTGCTTGATTCTTCATTTAGAAGAGAATTATATCCATTTGGTAAAGTTTTTATAAAATGATGTACATGTGCTGCTTTTGCTGCTCTTATTACTTCATCATCTGTTGCATCTTCTTTACCATATTTAATATTATCTTTTACAGTACCTCCAAATAGCCATGTGTCTTGAAGTACCATACCAAACATTTTACGAAGCTCTCCTCTTTCAAAATCTTTTATATTATGTCCATCAATTAAGATTGCTCCACTATTTACATCATAAAATCTCATAAGTAGTTTTACCATTGTTGATTTTCCAGCTCCAGTAGGTCCTACAATTGCAATCTTTTGACCACTTTTTACACTACAATTAAAATCATTAATTATTGTTTTATTTGGGTCATAACCAAATTTAACATGGTCAAATACTATATTTCCTTCTATTTTTGATGTATCGATATTTCCTTTTGCAGTATCAATTTCTTCTGGTTGCTCTAAGAATTCAAAAATTCTTTCAGCTGCTGCAGCCATTGATTGTAGCATACTAGAAATTTGTGCAATTTGGTTTATTGGTTGAACAAATTGTCTATTATATTGTATAAAACTTTGAATATTACCAACTGTAATTGTTCCATTAATTGCTAAATATCCACCAGCCACTGCAACTCCTACATAACCAATATTTCCTATGAAATTCATAACTGGGTGTATTAAACCAGATAAAAATTGTGATTTCCAAGCTGAATGATATAAGGTTTCATTTGCTTTTTCAAACTCTTTATCTACTTTACCTTCTGCATTAAATACTTTTACGATATTTAATCCACCATATATTTCTTCTACTTGACCATTTACATGTCCTAAATAATCTTGTTGTGCTTTAAAGTATTTTTGTGACCTACTTACAATTATTTTTACTAATACTCCAGCTATTGGTAATATAATCAATGATATTAAAGTCATTTGCCAACTTATTGAAATCATCATAATTAAAATACCAACAATTGTACAAATAGAGGTAATTATTTGTGTAATGCTCTGGTTTAAGTTCATACTTAATGTATCAATATCATTTGTTATTATTGATAATACTTCCCCATGTGTTTTTGTATCAAAATATTTCATTGGAAGTTTATTTATTTTTTGAATTATATCATTTCTTAATCTATATGTTAGCTTTTGTGAAACACCTGTCATTGTAAAACCTTGTACTAGTGAAAATACCGCACTTAAAATATATAATCCAAATAATCCAAGTAGTATTGAACCTACTTTTCCAAAGTCTATTCCTGAACCACCAGATAATTTACTCATTAATCCATTAAATATTTCCGTTGTTGCATTTCCAGATATTTTAGGTCCTATAATAGTAAATATTGTACTTCCTACTGCAAATATCATAACAATAAATAAAGCTATTTTATATTTTGATAAATAGTTTTTTATTAATTTTTTAGTTGTTTTCTTAAAATCCTTTGCTTTCGCTGTTGGCATATTTCTTCCTGGTCTTCCCATTGGTCCTGGCATATTTAATTACCTCCTTTCCCATTTAATTCTTCTTCTGATAATTGTGATAAAGCTATTTGTTTATATGATTCATTATTTTTCATAAGCTCTTCATGTGTTCCAATTCCTACAACTTTTCCGTCATCTAATACTATTATTTGGTCTGCATTTAATATTGTACTAATTCTCTGTGCTACTATTATAACTGTTTTATTTTGTGTTATTTCTGATAAAGCTTCTCTTAATGCTGCATCTGTTTTTAAATCTAATGCTGAAAAACTATCATCAAATACAAATATTTCTGGGTCTTTTGCTAAAGCTCTTGCTATTGAAATACGTTGTTTTTGTCCTCCTGAGACATTTCCTCCACCTTGTGATATTGGGTCTTGGTATTTCTTCTCTTTAGTCTCAATAAATTCTGTTGCTTGTGCAATTTCAGCTGCCTTATACATTTTTTCATCACTCATATTTTCATCAGAATATTTTATATTTGATTCTATTGTTCCAGAGAATAATAATCCTTTTTGAGGAACAAATCCTATAATATCTCTTAAATCTTTTTGAGATACATCTTTTACATTTACACCATCTATTAAAAGTTCTCCACCTGTTACATCATAAAATCTCGGAATTAAATTTACTATTGTTGATTTTCCACTTCCTGTACTTCCTATTATTGCAGTTGTTTTACCAGGCTCTGCTGTAAAGTTTATATCTTCTAGTATTTCTGTATCCGCATCTGGATATCTAAATGATACATCTTTAAATTCTACTAATCCCTTTTTATTTGGGTCAAATTTCTTTGTTACTTCTTTATCTTTTATACTTGGTTCAGTTTCTAATACTTCATTTATACGTCCTGCTGAAACTGATGCTCTAGGAAGCATTATTGATATCATAGAAATCATTAAAAATGCCATTACTATTTGCATTGTATATTGGAAAAATGCCATCATATCTCCAACTTGCATTATACCTTGGTCTACCTTATGTCCTCCAACCCAAATAATTACTAACATAATTACATTCATAATAAGCATTAATGCTGGCATCATAATTGACATAGCACGGTTTACAAATACGTTTGTTTTCATTAAGTCTTTATTTGCCCCATCAAATCTTTTTTCTTCTTTTTTCTCTGTATTAAATGCTCTAATTACTTGAAGTCCTGTTAATATTTCTCTTGATACCAAATTTAGTTTATCTGTTAAATTTTGTAATATTTTAAATTTAGGCATTGCTATAATAAATAATGTTGCTACTACAAATAGAACTCCTATAATTGCTATTCCTATTATCCAAGCCATTGAGTTATCATTATTTGTTAATACTTTTATAAATCCACCTATACCAATGATTGGAGCATAAACAACAACTCTAAATAGTATTGCAATTAGCATTTGTATTTGTTGAACATCATTTGTGCTACGTGTTATTAATGATGCTGTTGAAAACTTGTTTAATTCACCTGTTGAAAAACTAAGTACTTTTTTAAATACTTTTTCTCTTAAAGTTCTACCAAGTCTTGCTGCTACTCTTGCAGATAAAAGCATTATTGTAATTGCTGATACCATACTAATTAAAGCTACTGCAAGCATTTGTAATCCTTGGAACAATATGTAATTATTTTGAAGTCTATCTGTATCTACTCCTAAATCTTTATAAATATTTTTTACTTCTGTTACTGCTGCTTGTTCTTTTATTGAACTTTCCATTGAATCTATTTGTTTTGTAAATTCACTTAAAACAGTATTTCTTTGTTCTTCTGGCATAGATTTAAGAATATCTAAAATGCTCATATCTTTCAAGACAATTTTTTGTGCTGAAGAAGCATTTGCTATCATGCTTTCTCTAATTTTAGAAGCTGTTTCTTCATCAGTTATCGTCTGATATTCCATTAATGGTCCTGAAATAATTCCAGATAATTCATCTTCTTTTTCAGAATCAATGTCATTTAATACATATATTGTTTCTGGCTCTACATTAAAATCCTTTCCTAAATATTCTTTCAATACCTTTTCTTGTTCTTTATTTGGGCTTTCTCCAACTAAAGTATAGTTTTCAATTATTTTATCATCATCTTCTGTAAATATTAAAATATTTTCCATATCTTCTTTACTAATAATTTGTGGTACTGCTGTTTCGATTCCACCAGCTTGAATTCCAACATTAACTATTCTAGAAGTAAAATCAGGTAATCTTAAATCCGCTTGTGCCTGTACTATTAATAATAAAATAATTAATACAACTGCCCAAAAAGAATTCCTTAGATTTTTTAATACTTTTAGCATATTCATCCTCCCTTTTAAACATAATTAACACTATATCACATTATATGTGACATAGTGTCATTTTGTCAATATCATTTATAATTTATTCACAAAAAATTTACATTTTTCTAAAAACTCCTGCAACTTTTCCTAAAATCTCACAATCAGGTACAATAATTGGGTCCATTGTACTATTTTCTGGTTGTAATCTAATATGGTCTTTCTCTTTATAAAATGTTTTAACTGTTGCTTCATCACCAATTAATGCAACAACTATTTCTCCATTATTTGCTGTATTTTGCTTTTTGACTAAAATATAGTCTCCATCCAAAATACCAGCTTCAATCATGCTTTCTCCTCTAACAGTTAGCATAAAGCATTCTGAATTTCCTACAAAATCTATAGGGATTGGAAATGTATCTGTTACATTTTCAACAGCAAGTATTGGCTCTCCAGCTGTTATTTTCCCAATAACAGGTACTTCTACTAATTCTTTTTGTACATAAAAATCTTTGCTTGATGTTTTCTTTGCTTCTCCTGAACCACCTTTTAATAATCTTAGTGTTCTTCCTTTTTTGTCTTGTCTTTTAATATAACCTTTATCTTCTAGTTTGTTTAAATATCCATGTACTGTTGCTGTTGAACTTAATCCTACAGCTTTTCCTATTTCTCTTACTGATGGTGGATATCCATGTGTCATAATTTGTTTTTCAATAACTTTTAGTATTGCTTTTTCTCTTTTATTTAATTCAGGTTTCTTTACTCTTTGCATATTTATCACTCCTGTTTTTTCATTTGAAACTAATATATCATACAAACAAAAAAATGTCAAACATATTTTTGCATTTTTTGTTTTTTATTTTTTAAATAAATTATAACCTAGGTTAATTTTTGAATTATAATATAGTTTTTACAAATTTAAAAAACAATAATTATTTTTATAAATTAAAGTAAATTTATTCTTGTTTTAGTTTATTAATTTCTTCTTCTCCTAATCCTGTAAATTCCATTATTTCTTCTATAGGTTTATTTTTATTTAACATTTTCTTTGCTATTTCTATTTGTTTTTGTTTTCTTCCTTTTTCTTCGAACTTTTGGTTACTTATTTTTTGATTAAATTCGGCTTTTAATATGGCTTCATATCTTTCTCTTT
>CALXAD010000051.1 GCA_944386195.1 uncultured Clostridia bacterium | reverse complement strand
CTTTTTTTATCTATAATATATCCTTTTTTTGAAAACTCTTTTAATACATTTGTTGCCCATCTTCTAAATTGAATTGCTCTATCTGTATTTACTCTATATCCAACAGATATTACTGCATCTAAATTGTAATACTTTACTTTTCTTTTTACTTCTCTGTTTCCTTCTTTTTGAACTAGTAAAAAATCCTTACTAGTTGAATTTTCGTCAAGTTCATTACTACTGTATATATATTGAAGATGCATGGTTATATTATTTCTTGTAGTATTAAATAATTCTCCTAATGCTTTTTGAGTTAACCATAAATCACCATCTTCAAAACGTACTTCAATTCCATGTTCTTTTTTTTGTTGTTCGAATATTAAAAATTCTGCTGAACTACTTCTTATATATAAATCTTTATTGCTCATTTTAAAATCCACCTTTATTTGTTTATTATATATTATCAAACTTTTGTTCTTTTGTCAATTAGCTTATATCCTCTTATTTTAGTTGTCCATAAAATATTACTTTTACTTGAAGTTCTGAATTTTCTAACTCTTAATGTTTCATTTATATTATATGGCATAAGTTCTGATTCTCCTCTGTAATATGTTTCTATTCTATCTGTATTGTTATTAAAAACTAGTATTTTTGCCATAAAAAATAATCCTCCCATATATAATATTTATATATTATGAGAGAATTATGTTTTTGTTGAATAAATTAATAAAATTAAATATAACCTAAGTACCCATAAGTATTATTTTTAATAAGTATTTTTCCATTTTTACTATATTTGTCAAATAAGTTTTCAAAGGCTTTTACATATTCATTATAGTTTTTGTCCTCTTTTCTTAAAGAATATGATTTAGACAAGTTAACGCCTATAAAAGATTCTTTATTATATATTAAATTATTTTTGGTAATTTTACATTCATAGTTTCCGGTCTTAAAGAAATTTTTTATTAGATTTTCTCGCTTTTCATCTTGAAGAATACTATTAATTTCTTTATATTGATTAGTATATTTATAATCTATTTCTTTCTTTTCTTTTACAATTGTATCTGTAAGGTCCAATTTATTCCATATAATACATACTTTCCCATCAGGTTTTAAAATACGGATACATTCTTTCCTAAAGCCTTCTATATTAAACCAGTGGAATGCTTGTGCAACAGTTATTAAGTCTATAGTATTTTTTCCTAAGCCTGTATTTTTATCATTTCCTTTAATAGATGTAAAATTTTTATTGTTTTTTAATTTTTCCTCTAAAACTTTTCTCATCTCATCATTAGGTTCTACACCTATAACTTTTAAGCCATTATCTAATAGTTGTTTAGAAAAAATGCCTGTGCCTGCTCCGATATCAGCAATAGTTGAATTTTCATTTAAGTTGCATCTGTCTATTAGATATTTAATATATTCTTCAGGATATGAAGGTCTATATTTTTCATAAATTTTAGCAACTTGATTAAATTTTCCATCTTCCATAAAAATTCCTCCTTTTTTATAAAAATAATCCTTTCAATACTTTATGAAAGGATTATAAATTAACATTAAATTGCTCTTGCTTTTACGATAACTCTTAATTTACTATCATTAGTACAAGTTATTAAAGTTATTTCTTTTTTTCCATCTGTTAATTGAGATGTACAGCTTAAATCTTCAGGTACAACCTCATATTTATTATATACAGAATATTGAATTGTTCTTCCTGAACTATCTGTTATTTCTATAATATCTCCATTTTCCAATGTAGGTACTTTACTAAAGAATTTTGTATTTCTATAATTATGACCTACTATACAAAAGTTGCCAACTTCATTTGGGTCAGGTCCCCAGAATCTAGTAGGAGAAATTTTTAATAAAGCTTCTGTTTCTTCTGCTGAATCTGTTTTACCATCTAATATTGGATAATTTACATTTATTTTTGGAATATTTATTGATGCTATTGTTGAATAGTTATATCCGTCATTAGTTGTTTCGACTTTTGTTTTATTAACTGTAGAAGTAGTTGGTCGTGGTTCTTCAATAGTAGTACCATTATTAGGGTCATTAACATCATCTAAAACAGCAATTAAAACATTATTTTTTGCAATAGTGTTATCTGTTTTTTGGTCAAAGTCAGACAATATTTCTTGTGATACTTCTTCACTTTTATTTCTATCATATTCAGCGTAAATATAAAAAGAGATTAAAATGAACACCAAAAAAACAGATAAAAAGAAATAGAATTTGTAAATTTTCTTTTTTCTCTTTAACTCAGGTGTGATATATAGTTTTTTTGTTACTAATATCTGGTTCATAAAATTCTCCTTTTCTAATACTTCTTTTATATTATAACATGAAACTATATTTTTTTAAATACTTTTTATGTAATTTTTAAATATTACATATGTTTTAAAGCATATTCACAAGCAGAAATTACAAATCCATTAAAACTATATTCTTTTCTTGATTTCCCTTTATTAGCATTATTTACAACTGCATTGATTTGGTCGTTTATTTCAGTAGGAAATCTTATTGATTTATAAATATTTGCATCTGATGATTTTTTCATTACAAATTTATCCATTTTTTCACCTCAAAAAAATTTATTTGAAAAAATTTATTTTCATATAGACATTTTAACTGAAATATGATATATAAAAATATAACTGAAATACGGTTATACTTTTGAAAGAATTTATTAAAAAAGTAAAAAAATAAAGCTTTTAAAAAACAAAAGAAAATGGAGGAAGGGATTTTTATTATGAAAAATTTATTAATTTACAACAAGGGTATTACTCTTATTGCACTAGTAATTACAATCATTGTTTTATTAATTTTAGCAGGTGTATCAATAACAATGTTAACAGGAAATAATGGAATATTAACTCAAGCACAAAATGCCAAAAAAGAAACAGAAGAAGCACAAGAAGATGAATTAAGAAAATTAACAGCATTAGAAGCAGTAACAAATTTAAATAATACAACATATAAAGATAAAAATGAACAAACTGTAACAATACCGGCAGGTTTTGCAGTGTCTAAGGTTGAAGGAGAAAATACAGTTGAAGATGGATTAGTAATAATAGATTCTAATGAAAATGAATTTGTATGGATACCTGTAGAAAGTGAATCTAGTTATGCTAGAAATAAAAATTATAACGAAACAGATGTTTCTGGAGAAGCATATACAGATACAGGGTATTTACCAGATGAAATACAACCAGATATAGATGAAGCGAAATATAATGAAAAAGCAGAAAGAAAAGCTGTAATTGAAGCCGGTGGATTTTTTATTTCTAGGTTCGAAGCGGGAAATGAAAATGGACAATTAGTAAGTAAAAAAGGAGTAGATGTATATAATTATGTTTCTCAAGAGGAAAGTAAAGAAAAGTCAAAAAAATTTGTTAATAACAAAAATGTTAAAAGTGCATTGTGTTCAGGAATACAATGGGATGTAGTTATGGATTTTGTAAATGGAAAAAATGATGCAAAAGGTGAAAAATTTGATATACTTACACCAAATGCTAATAGACATACTGATATAATTAATAAGACTGGACAAAATGACTTTGATAAAGTTTGTAATATATATGATTTAGAAGGAAATTGTATAGAATTTGTAGCAGAAAAAACAAGTTATACAACGCCAGAAGGTAGACAATATATTTTCTAGATAGGGGAGGAAGCTCTGTTTCTGAAAATTCTAGACCAGCATCATTTAGACGTAGTGATGATGGTGATAAGGACCCTAATATTTCATTTCGCTTTGTACTTTATCTTATGTAAAAATTTTATTTGCAAAAAAAGAGGAATAAATTCATTCCTCTTTAAAAGTATCAATAAATTCATTAGTGATATTTGCAAAATCTTGAAGAGTAAGCTTTTCAGGTCTAATATCTTCATTAAGATTTAATTTATTTAGGATTTTTATACCTTCATCTTTATTTAAGAAAACTTTAGCATTAGTAAGACTATTTAATAAAGTTTTTCTTCTTTGCATAAAAGCACATTTAATTATTTTAAACATAATTTTTTTATTTTTTACATTAATTGGTGCTTCTTTTCTTATATTTAACTTAATAACTTTAGAATCAACTTCAGGAGAAGGAATAAAAGAAGTTTTTGGAACATCTAAAATAGCCTCAGATGTAGCATAATAATAAACAGAATAAGTAATAGCACCAGCGTTTTTAGTGCCAGGAATAGCGATTAATCTATCAGCAACTTCTTTTTGAACCATAACAGTAATAGATTCTAAATCCAATTTTTCTTCTAATAATTTCATAATAATAGGAGTTGTAATATAATAAGGAAGATTGGCAACAACTTTAGCATGTTTTAAATTTAAAGAATCTTTTTGTTCTTTAATTAATTTTACTAAATCAACTTTTAAAATATCAGAATGAAGTAATTCAAAATTATCATATAATTTGAATCTATCTTTTAAAATTGTAAGCATCTTTTTATCAAGCTCAATAGAAACAACTTTACCAGCTTTATCTAATAAATATCTAGTAAGAGTACCGAGACCTGGACCAATTTCAATTACTAAATCATCTTTAGAAATATTACTTCCATCTACAATATTATTTACAACATTTTCATCAATTAAAAAATTTTGACCTAAAGATTTATTGGCTCTTATATGGTATTTATTCATTATAAATTTAGTATCATCTAATAAATTATTCATATCAATTCTCCTAAAATAATTTTAACTATTATATTTTATTATAGAATTGTGAATTTTTCAAGAATTTATTGATTTTTTGCTTTTTTTAAGATAAAATAATTATAATTTTTAACAAAAGAGGTTTGGTTTATGGAAAAAAATAAGGATAGTAAAAATAAAAGAAATAATATTTTAAAAAATAAAATAAACAAGAAAAAAAGTACAGATAAGGTTTTAAAAATAAAGACACCATTTGAATCTGGAAATTTTATTCAAACTAAAAAATTAAGAACATCATTAATAGTAGTTATCTTAATATTTTTATTATTAATTGGAAGAATTGGATTTTTACAATTTGTTCAAGGAAGTCAACTAAAAGAAGCAGCATATAACCAGCAAGCAATAAATCAAATAATCAGTCCAAAACGTGGAAATATATATGATTCAACAGGAAAGGCTTTAGCTATAAGCGCGCAAGTAGATACAATTACAATTAATCCTGCTAAAATTGTAGGTGATAATGATGAAGAAACAAAAGAATTAAAAGAAAAAGTAGCAAAAGCATTTTCAGATATTTTTGCACTAGATTATAATGAGACATTAGAAAAAGTAAATAGTACATCACAAGTAGAAACAATTGTAAAAAAAGTTGAACAAGAAAAAGTTGATGAATTAGAAAAATGGATGAAAGATAATGAGGTAAGTGTTGGTATAAATATTGATGAAGATACAAAAAGATATTATCCATATGATAATTTAGCCTCAAATGTAATCGGATTTTGTGGAAGTGATAATCAAGGATTAAGTGGTATAGAATACCAATGGGATTCTGTTTTAACAGGGACGCCTGGGAAAATAGTAAGTTCAAAAGGAAGTGACCAACAAGAAATACCAGATTCAGAAGAAACATATATATCAGCAGAAAATGGAAGTGATATAGCATTAACAATAGATTTAAATATTCAGACAATAGTTGAGAAATACTTAAAACAAGCAGTAGAAGAAAATAATTGTGAAAAAGGTGGAAATGCAATAGTAATGAATCCACAAAATGGAGATATTTTAGCTATGGCATGTTATCCAGATTATAATTTAAATGAACCATATACACCAAACGAAACACTTGCAAAAACATATGATTCATTATCTTCAAAAGATAAAAGTGAAGCTTTATATAAAATGTGGGCAAATAGGTCTGTTTCAGAAACATATGAACCAGGTTCAGTATTTAAACTTGTTACAGCATCAGTAGCATTAGAAGAAAATATAACTACAACAGATAAGCCAGGAGATTTTGTATGTAAAGGATATGAAGAATTTGAAGATGCATCAGCATCTCAGCCTATAAGAATCAGATGTTGGGCTGCTAATCCTCATGGAGAATTATCTTTAAGACAAGCATTAGAAAAATCTTGTAACCCATCATTTATGCAATTAGGAAAAAGAATAGGAGCATCAACATTATATAAATATTATGATGCATTCGGTCTATTTGAGCCAACAAATTCTGGATTATACGGAGAACAAAGTAGTATATTCCAAAAGCTAGAAAATGTTGGACCAGTAGAGCTTGCAACAATGTCATTTGGACAAAGATTAAATATTACACCACTTCAGATGGCTACAGCGGTATGTGCAATAGCAAATGATGGAGTATTATTACAACCAAGAATAGTAAAACAAATAACAAATACAGAAACAGGAGCAATTACAGAAACACCTGTAACAGAAGTAAGACAAGTAATATCCAAACAAACAGCAGATGAAGTGAAATCCATGATGGAATCTGTTGTAACAGAAGGAACTGGTAAGCATGCAGCTGTTTCAGGATATTCAGTTGGAGGAAAATCTGGAACATCAGAACCAACTTATACTAATACAGATGCAGGTTATGTTGCATCATTTGTTGCAATATCTCCTATTGAAGATACACAAGTAGTTATTTTAGTAACATTATATGACCCACCAAAGAATAATCATCAAGGAGGAACTTTAGTAGCACCAGTAGTTTCACAAATGTTATCAGAAATATTACCTTATTTAGGAATACCATCAAGTGATTCAGCTGAAAATGTAGATACAAGTAATTTAATTGCTGTTCCAGAAGTAAGAAATAAAACAGTGACAGAAGCACAAAAAATATTAGAAAGTGCAGGATTTAAAGTGAAAACACATGTAAATGGTGATGCAAATAATACACTTGTAAAAGACCAAACACCAAAACCAGGTTCATATTTATCTAAAAATTCAATAATTGTACTTTATGGAGAAGGTAGTGATGTTACCACATCAATAACAGTACCTGATTTAAAGGGAATGAATGCATCGCAAGCAACAACAGCATTAAGAGACAAGAATTTAAATATTAGTATAGAAGGAAAAGGAGTTGTAACTTCTCAAGATTATTTAAAAGATGAACAAGTGCAAGAAGGAACAATTATAAAAGTTACATTAAAACAAAGTATAGTAGGTGGTGCACAATAAAAAGGAGGCTTAGGCCGAGGCTGCTGAAAAAGTAGTTCAAAAAAATAGTGAATTAGAAAATATTTTTTCTAATTCACTATTTTTTATATACT
>CALXAD010000050.1 GCA_944386195.1 uncultured Clostridia bacterium | reverse complement strand
AATTTTAATAAAAATAGTGAATTAGAAAAAATATTTTCCAATTCACTATTTTTTTTAACTACTTTTTCAGCAGCCTCACTTAATGTACTATCTTTTATTTTTGGAAAATTTCTTTTCTGAATATTGCATGTAAAAAAATGGTATGCTAGAATAAATAGGGATTTATATTAAAAATGGAGGAATAAGAATGCGTAAAATGCTTATAACTATAGGAATTTTAGCGATAATATTTGTTGGAATGATAATCTATAATAGAATTAGGGTAGATAATGTAAATACTGTAAGTGTTGAAGAAATACAAAATGTAGAAGATTCAATAACTAAGGTGTATTTATGGAGAGAAATAACTAAAGAAGCTATTCCTACATTTGATAATATAAATGAAGCAAATGATACATGGGTATGGGAAGCTGTAAAAAATAATTTAGAAAATTATGAAGTAACATATGAAGAAATAGAAGGAAAAGCAAAAGAAATATTTGGAGAAGAATTTAATAAAGAATTCCCAAAAGAAGGAAATAGTAGTTTTACTTATGATGAAGCAAATAATATATATATTGCAACTGAAGTAGAATTAGACCAAGAAGAGGACTCATTTTTACTTGATAATATAAATAAAACAGATAATGGATATGAAGTAGAAATAACAGAATATTTAGAAGATTATTCAGATGAAAATAGTATAATAATAAAAACAACAAATGATGAAGAAATAGGTAGAGTTGCTGTAGATGATAGTGAAACAAAAATTCAAGAAATAGTAAAAAACAACATAGATAGATTTACTAAAAAGAAAGTATATCTAAAATTAGAAAATAATACATTAGTAATAGTAAAAGTAGAAAGGATGTAAAAATGCTAGAAGAACTAGATAAATGTACAATATGTCCGCATGAATGTAAGATAAATAGAAATGAAGGAAAAATTGGAAGATGCAAATCAACAGATAAAATAAAAATAGCTTTATATTCAACGCATAATTTTGAAGAACCATGTATAAGTGGCAAAAAAGGTTCTGGAACAGTATTTTTTTCAAATTGTAATTTAAATTGTGTATTTTGTCAGAATTATGAAATAAGTCAAAAGTCAAGAGGAAAAGAAATTGAAATAGAGGATTTAGCTAAAATATTTTTAAAGCAACAAAAAAAGAACTTAGAAAATATAAATCTAGTAACCCCAACAAGTTATGTACCACAAATTATAGAAGCAATAAAAATGGCAAGAAAAGAAGGTTTTAATTTACCAATTGTATATAATACAAATGGATATGAAAAAGTAGAAACAATAAAAAAACTAGATGGATATGTAGATATATATTTACCAGATTTAAAATATGCAGAAGATGATTTAGCAAGAAAATATTCAAAAATAGATAATTACTTCGAAATAGCAACAAATGCAATATTGGAAATGCAAAAACAAGTAGGAAAAGTAAAATTAAATGAAGAAGGAGTGATGCAAAAAGGTATAATAGTAAGACATTTAGTATTACCAAGTCATATAGAAAATAGCAAAAAAGTTCTAAAATGGATTAAAGAAAATATTGATAAAGAAAACTATGTTAGTGTAATGGCACAATATTTTCCATGTTATAAAGCGAAAGAAGAAAAAGAGTATAAAGAAATAAATAGAAAATTAACGAAAGAAGAATGGAAAGAAATAGAAAACTATGTAGAAAAACTAGATTTTGAAAATGGATTTATACAAGAACTAGGAGAGCATGAAGAAGAATATGTACCTAAATGGTGGTAAATTTAAAGGAAAGAAAGTGATAATATGATAAAATATGATTTAATAGTTGTTGGTATGGGACCAAGTGCAATATTTTTAGCATATGAGCTAATAGAAAAGAATAATGCAAAAAATGTTTTATTAATTGATGAAGGAAAACCAGTAGAAAGAAGATATTGCCCAGTAGAAAAAGCAGGTGAATGTTTAAAATGTAAACCATTTTGTAATATAACAAGTGGATTTTCAGGAGCAGGAGCATTTTCAGATGGAAAACTTTCTTTATATAATAAAGAAGATGATGACATATATATTGGTGGAAATTTACATAAATACATAGGAGTAGAAAAAACAAAAGAATTAATCGATTATGCAGATAGCATATATCTAAGATTTGGAGCAGATAAACATTTAGAAGGAATGGATTATAAAGAAGAAGTAGAAGATTTAAAGAAAAAAGCTAAAAAAGAAGATATTACATTAATAGGAATTCCAATTAGACATTTAGGAACAGAAAAAAGCCATGAAATATATAAAAAAATAGAAGACTTTTTACAAGAAAATAATATAAATATGTTGTATGAAACAATTGTAAAAGATTTAATAATTGAAAATGGTAAAATTCAAGGAGTAAAAATACAAAATGCAAATAATGAAAATGACTATAAAGATATTTATGCTGATAAAGTAGTTTTAGCAGTTGGAAGAAAAGGAGCAGATTGGCTTTCTAATATGTGCGAAAAACATAGAATAGACACAGAACCAGGAGAAGTTGATATTGGAATAAGATACGAACTAAAAGACGAAGTAATGAAAGATGTAAATAAATATCTATATGAAGGAAAATTTATAGGAAGACCATATCCATTTAGAGATAAAGTAAGAACATTTTGTCAAAATCCAAGTGGATTTGTATCTGAAGAAGTTTATGATGATGGTTTATCATTAGTAAATGGACATTCATATAAAGATAGAAAAAGTAAAAATACTAATTTAGCAATATTAGTATCACACAAATTTAAAAATCCTTTTGATAAACCAATAGAATATGGAAAAAATATTGCCAAAAATTTAAATGAATTAGGTAATGGAACAGTGTTAGTACAACGCTTAGGAGATATTTATAGAGGAAAACGTACATGGAAAGAAGAATTAGATACAAATGAAGTTGAACCAACTTTAAAATCAGCAGTCCCAGGAGATATAACTTTTGCAATTGGATACAGGACGATGACAGATATATTAAAATTTATAAATGCAATGGATAAGATAATAGAAGGATTTGCAGACCCACATAATTTATTATATGCACCAGAAATAAAGTTTTATAGTAACAAAGTTTTAATAGATGAAAATTTTGAAACAAGTATAAAGGATTTATATTGTATAGGTGATGGCGGAGGTATGACAAGAGGACTTATGATGGCATCAGCAGCAGGAGTACAGATGGCAAGAATATTAAGTAGAGATGTAAAATAGTAGAAAAATGTCGAAAAAGCTCGAACGATAATGATTGAGTTATATTACAAAATGTGATATAATTCAATCATTATTTATTTTATTCTAAAATTTTTAAATTCTTAAAATTTCCCAAATAAAGAAAAAAATACAAAAGGAAAGAAGGCGATATATTGACATTTAAAGAAGTAGAAAAATTAATACTAAAAGACCGGTTGGTATTGTTATAAAGTAGTAGGCTCACACCATAAGTACAAACATCCTACTAAACAAGGAGAAGTTGTGATTCCATGCCATACCAAGGAAATAAAAAAAGGTACATTATGTAAGATTTTAAAAAGAGCACAGTTAGAATCAAAGAAGAAATAAGTAAAAATATTAATAACAACTTGACAATACGTGTAAAACGTAGTAAAATATGAAAGAAGGCGATATATTGACATTTAAGGAAGTAGAAAAAATATTAATAAAAGATGGTTGGTATCGTTATAAGGTAGTAGGCTCTCATTATCAATATAAACATAAAGAAAAAGAGGGTAAAATAACTATACCTAGACATAATAAAAAAATAAAAAAAGGAACATTGAATTCAATATTAAAACAATCAAATTTAAAAGGAGGGATTTAAATTGAAATTAGTATACCCAGCATGTTTTTATAAAGAAGAGATAGGTTATAGCGTGGAAGTTCCAGACTTAAAAGGATGTATAACTCAAGCAGATACATTAGAAGAAGCAATAGAAATGGCACAAGATGCAGCATTGGGATGGATATTAACAGCAATAGAAGATAATGAAGAAATACCAAAAGCTTCAAATATAGAAAATGTAAAAATGGAAGAAGAAGGATTTGTAAGTTTATTATTATTAGATGTTGATAAATATTCTGAAAAATATGGAAGTAAAAAAGCAGTGAAAAAGACTCTAACAATACCAGATTGGTTAAATAGAAGAGCTGAAAAGATAGGAATAAATTTTTCTAAAACATTACAAGATGCTTTATTAAATAAAATTATAAATTTTAAGTCGAAATAAGTAGAAATTTATTTTGTGTTATGATATACTTTCATAGGAAATGGGATATGAGGAGTGATATAATATGACACAAGCAGATAAAAATTTTATTGAGACTTGTAAAGAAATATTAAAAAATGGATATTCATCAAAAGGTACAAATGTACGTACAAGATGGGAAGATGGAGAAGAAGCAAATTATGTATCAATTGTAGGAGTAAGTAATAAATATGATGTAGGAAAAGAATTTCCAATGATAACATTAAGAAATAATACGAATACAGTAAAAAAAGCAATTGATGAAATATTATGGATTTGGCAAAAGAAATCTAATAATGTAAAAGACTTAAATTCACATATTTGGGACCAATGGATAGATGAAAATGGAACAATAGGAAAAGCATATGGATATCAATTAGGTAAAAAATATGAATTTAAAACTAAAGAAGGATTAAAAGAAATGGACCAGGTAGATTATGTATTATATTTGTTAAAAAATGATCCATCTAGTCGTAGAATTATGACAAATATATTTAATCATGCAGAATTAAAAGATATGAATTTAGAACCATGTGCATATGGAACACAATGGCTTGTAAAAGAAGGAAAATTACATCTAATATTAAACCAACGTTCACAAGATATGTTAACAGCAAATGGATGGAATGTTATGCAATATGCAGCGCTTCAATATATGTTTGCACAAGTTTCTGGATTAGAAGTAGGAACTTTAACACATAATATAGGAGATTGCCATATATATGATAGACATATTCCACTAGTAGAAAAATTATTAGAAGCAAAATCAATGGATGTACATCCAAAATTGATTATAAAAAATCCAACTAAGAATTTCTATGAATTTAAAGTAGAAGATTTTGAGATAGAAGGATATGATTATCAAAAAGAAGTAAAAATAGGAAAAATACCGGTAGCAGAATAAGAAGGAGAGATAAAAATGTTAAGTATAGTAGTAGCAAAAGCAAAAAATAATATAATAGGAAAAGATAATAAATTAGTTTGGAATTTACCAGAAGATTTAAAACATTTTAGAAAATTAACAGAAGGACATACAATAATCATGGGAAGAAAGACTTTTGAGTCATTAGGAGGAATACTTCCTAATAGAAAACATATAATTTTTAGCCAAAACCCAGATTTTAAAATAGAAAATGAAAATGTTCAAGTTGTTCATTCATTACTTCAAATTCAAGATTTAATAGAGGGAAAAGAAGAAGCGTTTGTAATTGGAGGAGCAATGATTTATAATTTCCTTATGCCATATGTTAAAAAAATGTATGTTACAGAAATTGAAAAGGATTTCGAAGGAGATGCATTTTTCCCTGTTATTGATACTAATATATGGAAAGAAACAAGTAGAGAAAAAGGTTTAAAGGATGAACAAAATAATTTAGATTATTATTTTATAACTTATGAAAGAAAATAAAATTATAAGAATTAAATAATAGCTTTTGGTTAAACTATTTTATGGAGGAAAAAATATGTTTAAACCAAAAGCTATTTATTATGAAAAAGATATTATAAATTATCCTTTAGGAATAGATTTAATGGAAAAGTATAAAGATGTTCCAAAAGTAGAAATAGAAAATCATAATAATATTGAAGAGATGAGAAAAAAGTCAAACAAAGAATTTATGGATATGAAAAGAAATTTAATTATTGGAGTTAGAAAAACACATAAATTTGTGGAAAATCACAAAACTTCTGATTTTTTAGTTCCTTATACTTCATCTGGTTGTACTGCGGCATGTATGTATTGTTATTTAGTTTGTAATTATAATAAATGTAGTTATTTAAGATTATTTGTAAATAGAGAACAGATGCTAGAAAAAATAATAAAAACAGCTGAAAAATCAGATAGAGAATTGACTTTTGAAATTGGGAGCAATAGTGATTTGATTTTAGAAAATAGTATTACTAAAAATTTAGTTTGGACAATTGAAAATTTTAAAAATACTAAAAATGGTAAATTAACATTTCCGACTAAATTTGATATGGTAGATGATATTTTAGATTTAGAACATAAAGGAAAAGTAATTGTTAGGATGAGTGTAAATCCAGATTATATTATAAATAGAGTTGAATTTGGAACATCTAGGTTAGAAGCTAGAATAGAAGCTATAAATAAGTTAAAAGAAGCAGGGTATGAAGTAGGAATTTTAATTGCTCCTGTTATTATGGTAGAAAATTGGAAAAAATTATATTTAGAATTAATAAAAATTTTAGATAGTAAATTATCAAAAAAAGTAAAACAAGATGCTTTTTTTGAAATTATTTTTATGACATATAGCTATGTTCATACCAAAATAAATGAAGAAGCTTTTCCAAATGCTATAAGCTTATATAATAAAGAAATAATGAGAGGTTCTGGGAGAGGAAAGTATAGATATAAAGAAGAATATAAAAAAGATGGAGAATTATTTCTAAAAGAGCAGATGGAAAAATATTTTCCAAATAACAAAATAGAATATATCGTATAAAAAAAGCACATGAAAATGTGCTTTTTTTATGCTCTATCTGATAATATTTTTCTTATTGATAAAATATCATCTTGTGTTCCTGCGTTTTCTACTTTATATAGAAAAGGAACATTATATTGTTCACTAATATTGTCACCAGATTTACAAAAAGCTTCTCCATATGATGTATCACCACTTGCGATAACTCCTTTTAGATAGTTAGAATTATTTGAAAGGAATTCTTCAACTTCTTGTGGAGTGTCTCCATAGCCATCTGTGTATGTAAATAATATATAATTTTCATTAATTGTTTCAGAACCATCTTCAATTTTTAATGGATTTGAAACATTTAATCTAGATATTATATTTTCCACATTTCCTGTTCTTGATGCATATACTACTCTCATAATTATCCTCCTATTCTATAAGTTAGTTTTGGCTAACTTGTAAAATATAATAATATAAAATTTATAAAATGTCAAGTTTGAATTTTACAAAAAAATTACAAAAATATTTCTTTCGTCAATTGAAAAGTTAAAAGCAACTTAGAAGAAGTAAAAGCAATTTGTAAGAGAAAAAGCAATTTATAAGCAA
>CALXAD010000049.1 GCA_944386195.1 uncultured Clostridia bacterium | reverse complement strand
GCAATTATCGGATTTTTACCAATATTTAGTTTTCAATGTTCTTTTTCATTATTTTTCATGTAACTTTTTACAATATCTTTATCTTATTTGTTCTCATTTTCTATAATATTTATTCTATAATAGAAAGTTAACATTGTCTATAAATTTTATTAAATTTATAACTTTCAGCCAAATAATTATTTTTCTTTTTTATCCTATATTATAATTAATAAATGAGAGTAATTAGCAACCACTCTCATTTATTAATTATTTACTTTTTTCTAATTCAATTATTATCTCTTCTCCTTTATTTGTAAAAATATGAACTTTTAAGTTGTCCGTTGCATCATATTTTGTTAAATTGAAAGTTTGATAATAATTTATTATTTTATTTTCTTCAGCTGGTAAACTATATCCTCCATCTCCATCACTTCTTTTTGCTGTTTCAAATCTTTTACCATCTGATGTTTCCACATATTCTTTTTGAAGTGCAATTTTATCATAAATACTCTTTGGTCTATCTGTTTTTAGTAATTCATAATCTATTTTATTAGTTTGTATTTCTGGAATAGATATTTTAAATGCTGTATTTGATAAAGTTGCATTTATTTTATTTATATCTATTCCATTTTCATTACAACTTTTTACTTTATATATTGTAGTTTCTCTATTATAAAATTCTTCAGGTACATCTATTTCAAAATGCCAGTTTCCTTCGTAAACAGTGTCTATTGTTTCTCCTTCAATATATTTACTAGTTTTTATCTTTGTAAAATCAACAGTTAAATGTTTACTTTTAGGAAATGCTACTTGGTTTCCAGTAGCTGATAATGATACCTTAATTTCATTATCACTTATTTTTGTTGGTAAAAAGCTATAAGCTCCTTGATAATGGTCTTCCATCTTATCTCCTTCTTTAATAAGATTATGTGTATCAAATACAAGTTTTCCTGTTTCGTCTACAATTCTTAAATCTTCAAAATCATAAATATCTCCAAAATCATTAATATTATATTTATCACTTAATTTTACACTAAAATTCATATCAAAATTAAAATCATCCATTAATATTGAATCTACTTTAATATCTATCCCATCTGCTTTTTGATATTCTGTTTCTACATTTGCAACATATCCATTATTTACTGCTGTATCAACACCATCACTTGTATTTTTTCCAAAATAATTTCTTATAAAAGTAGTTGTAGCAAATGCTACTCCTGATATTGATAGAATTGTTATACATGCTATTGCAACAGGTCTTAACAAATTTTTCTTACCTTTTTTCATTATTATATTTTCTCCTTCCTCAAAGTTGGATATAGATATTTTCTGCTTTACTCTTTCTAGCATTTGTTTATTTTCCTTATTCATCAAAACTATACCCTCCTTTTTCTAAATCTTTTTTTATTTTCTTTCTTATTCTATAAATTTTTTGTTTTACAGCAAATTCTGAAATATTTAATATTTTTGAAATTTCTTTATTCTTTCTTCCTGAATAATAATATAAATTAAATATTTCTACATCTTCTTTCTTTAATTTATTAAGTGATTTTTCAATTAAATAAATTTTTTCTCTTTGTTCTAATAACATATCTATTTTTTTCATATCTTGTATGTCATAATCTAATTCATCTATTGAATTGTCTATTTTAATAACTCTTCCGTTTTTCTTTTACCAAATTTCTAACTATTCCTGCTATATATGAACTTAACTTTTTATTTTCATCTAAATTTTCTTTATTCTTCCAAATTATAAAAAATGTATCTGCTACTATTTCCTCAATATCTTCATTTGAAAATCTATAATAATTAATATTTTTTATAATTTTATGTATATAACTGTTATATTCATCTACTATTTTTTCTAAATCAAGTTCATTGTTATCTTTTTTATAATCCTTTATTAATTTTCTTTCTTTCAATTTAGATCTAAACTCCTTTTATTTTTTAAGATATCTTATACTTATATATTGATTATAAAACAAAAAAAGTAACATAGCTATAAAAAAATAATATTTAAGGCTCACCATTTTCTGGTAAGCCCAATAATTTTATAAAAATACATAAACTTAAATATTTATACCCTTGATTTTTTACTTATAATATGAAAAACACATCAAACTCGGCAAAGTTTTACAGATGTGTTTTTTTGTTGATTATTTTTGTTTGCTAATAATTACTACTAATACTAATGCTTTTATTTCTACCATACGCCTCACCTTCTCTTATGTAGGAGGCAAACCTCTCATTTCCTATGTCAATTATTTTAACGTTGTCTATAATTTTCATTAAATTCATAAATACATTTTTAACTTGTGAGACAAATCACTATTTTTGGTTATCCGATTTTAATAATCTATTTTCCAAAGTCAATTTTTTATTTTTGAAACTATATAAATCTAATAATCTAATCTTTTTTATGTTCCTTTTTCCACTCTTTTATTTGTTCTAATCTTTGTTTAAAACGAACTTCATTACCTTGTGTTCCTGGTATATAATAAGTTCTTCCAACAAATGAAGGTGGCATACATTCCATATTTGTTAGTTTATCTTTAGTGTCATGAGCATATTGATAACCTTTTCCATAATTTAAATCTTTCATTAATTTAGTAGGAGCATTTCTAATAACTAATGGCACAGGTTCAGCAAATGTGTTTCTAGCATCTGAGCTTGCTTTCATATAAGCAACATCACAAGCATTAGATTTTGGAGCTAAAGACATATAAATTACAGCTTCTGCTAAATGAACATTACACTCTGGCATTCCAATAAAATGGCAAGCTTGATATACATTAATTGCAACATTTAATGCATTAGTATCTGCTAAACCAATATCTTCAGAAGCAAATCTAGTAATCCTTCTTGCAATATAAATTGGGTCTTCTCCTGCTTCTAACATCCTAGCTAGCCAATAAAGAGCTGCATCTGGGTCACTATTTCTCATAGATTTATGAAGTGCTGAAATTATATTATAATGTTCTTCTCCATTTTTATCATATAGAAGAGTCTTTTTATTTAAACAACTTTCAATTGTATCTTTAGTTACTTTTATAGTTCCATCTTCTAAAATATCTGCATTAGTAATTATCATATCTAAAGTAGTAAGAGCAGACCTTGCATCTCCATTTGCAAAATTTGCTATAGCTTCTAAATTCTCTTCAGATATATCAATTTTTTCTTTTCCAAATCCTCTCTCATCTTCAATTGCTCTTTTTAATAACACCAAAATATCTTCACTAGATAATTCTTTTAAAACAAAAACTCTACATCTAGAAAGCAAAGCATTATTAATTTCAAATGATGGATTTTCTGTTGTTGCTCCAATTAGTACAATTGAACCTTTTTCTACATAAGGTAAAAACGCATCTTGTTGTGCTTTATTAAAACGATGTATTTCGTCTACAAATACTATTGTATTTATTCCCATTCTTTTATTAGAATCCGCTTCTTCCATTACTTTTTTTATTTCTTTAATTCCAGAAGTTACAGCAGAAAAAGTAATAAATTCAGATTTTGTTTCATTTGCAATTATGCGTGCTAAAGTTGTTTTTCCAACTCCTGGAGGTCCCCAAAATATCATTGAAGGGACATTATCACTTTCAATTATCCTTCTTAATATTTTGTTTTTACCTATTAAATGAGATTGACCCACAACCTCATCTAGATTACGTGGTCTCATCCTTGATGCTAAAGGTTCATTTTTAGGATTTTCAAACATAGATTGTTGATGCATTTTTATTCACTTCCTATAAATATTTTCCAGTAATACTATTTTTATTATTTTTAATCTCTTCTTTTGTTCCCCTTGCTACTACTTCTCCTCCTAAGTATCCTCCTTCAGGTCCCATATCTATAATATAATCTGAATTCTTAATTACATCTAAATCATGCTCAATTACTATTATTGTAGCACCATTATCAATTAGTTTTTGAAATACTTGTAACAATGTTTTTACATCTTTAGGATGCAATCCTATACTTGGCTCATCAAATATAAATATACTTCCATCTTGAACTTTTCCAATTTCAGAGGCAAGTTTTAATCTTTGTGCTTCCCCACCAGACAAAGCTGGTGTTGCTTCTCCAAGAGTTAAATATCCTATTCCTAAATCGACTAAAACTTGTAATTTTTCTCGTATTTTCTTATTATCTTTAAATACTTCAACTGCTTCATTAATAGTTAATTTCATAACATCTTTAATAGAATAATTATTATAACATATTTCATCTACATCATCAGAATATCTTGTACCATCACAAGAATTACAAGTCATTTCTATATCTGGTAAAAATTGAACATCCATTGAAATAACTCCTGTTCCATCACAAGTCTTACATTTTAATTTTCCAGTATTATATGAAAAATCACTTGCTGTATAATTACTTATCTTTCCATATAATTTTCTTAAGTCATCAAATACTCCTGAATATGTAGCAACTGTACTTCTTACATTGTTTCCTATAGGTGTTGCATCTATTAAATTTATCTTATTTACCCAATCTGCTTTTAATTCTTTTATATGTTTAGGCATTTGTTCATTATTTAATTTAGCCTTAATTGCAGGATATAAAGATTCAAGTATTAAAGTAGTTTTTCCACTTCCAGATACTCCTGTTATAGTTGTTAATCTTCCTTTTGGAATTTCTATATCAAGTGGTTTTACTGTATGAATTGAATCTGTTTTTAAACTTATTTTACCAAGTTTAAAAATATCGTCTTTATTTATTTCATTTCTTACTCTTATTTCTTCTTTATTACTTAAATATGGTCCAATTATGGAAGCTTTATTTTTAATAATATCATCTATCGTTCCTTTTCCAATAACTTCTCCACCTTTTGCCCCTGCTTCTGGTCCTATTTCTATCATATAATCTGAAACTTTAAGTATTCTAGTATCATGGTCAACTAAAACTACAGAGTTTCCATCTTTAATAAGTTGTTTCATAAGATTTATTAGACCATCCACATTTGCAGGATGAAGTCCAATAGATGGTTCATCTAATACATATAAAACTCCTGTAGTTCTATTTCTTACAGTTCTTGCAAGTTGTACCCTTTGTAATTCTCCTGTTGATAATGTGTTACTTGCTCTATCTAATGTTAAATACCCAAGTCCAAGTGAAAGTAAAGCATTTGTATTTAACATAAATTCTTCTAATATATTTTTTCCCATTTGTCTAACTTCATCATTTAGTTCATTAACCACCTTTGGAAGCCATGAGTTTAAATCTCTAAGACTCATATTGCAAACTTGCGATAAGTTCTTTCCTCCAAGTAAAGTTGAATTTGCTCTTTTATTAATTCTTGAACCATTACATTCTGGGCAAACTTCTTCTTTTAAGAATTTTGAAACTCTACTCATACTTTTTTCATCTTTTACTTTCTTTAGAGCATTCAATACTGTTGCTTTAGCACTATAATATGTAAAGTCCATCTCAGTAGCAAGGGTAGTATCTCCTTTTTTTGGTCTATAAAAAATATGTTTTTTTACCATTGGTCCATCATAAACAATATCTTGTTCTTCTTTAGTTAAATCTTTAAATGGTACATCAGTTCTAACTCCCATTGCACGACATACATCTGTCATTAAAGACCACATTAAACTATTCCAAGGAGCAACTGCTCCTTCATCAATAGTTAAATCTTTATCTGGAATTAATGAATCCATATTTACAGTTTCGACAATACCTGTTCCTCCACATTTAGGACAAGCACCTGATGAATTAAAAGCATATTCTTCTGCTCCTAATCCATAAAATCTCTCATGGCATACTGGGCATTCTAATTGTTCATCTCTTGCAACACTTGCAGATGCTTCTAGAATATGTCCATTAGGGCATATGTAATTTCCACATCTTGAAAATAATAACCTTACAGAATTTAAAAGTTCTGTTGCAGTTCCAAATGTTGACCTAATACTTGGTACATTAGGTCTTTGATGTAATGCTAAAGCACTAGGAACATGTAAAATACTATCAACTTTTGCTTTTTCTCCCTGTGAAATTCTTCTTCTAGTATATGTAGATAGAGCTTCTAAATATCTTCTTGAACCTTCTGCATAAAGAACTCCTAATGCAAGTGATGATTTTCCACTTCCAGATACTCCAGATATTCCAACAATTTTATTTAATGGAATATTAACATCTATATTTTTCAAATTATGGACTTTAGCTCCTCTTATTTCTATTTTATCTACCATATTTTTTAGTACTCCTTCTATTACATTTTAAGCACTTTGAAGAGTACTCTCCTCCTTTTAATTTATATTTATTGTATTATAAATATTACCATAAGTAATAATGTTTATCAATATAAAAAGGCACTAATTAAATAACAATTAGTACCTTTTTATATTAATCAACATTTATAAGTTCATACTCTCTTGTTCCAAATCCAAGTTCAGCAGCAGCTTCTATTGTATGTCTACCATTTTGTCTTTCTACTCTTTCTACAAAATGGTCTCTACCTGGGTCATTTGAATTATATACTAAGTCTATACAAGCTTGGTCTATAGCAATTGGGTCTGTACTTGCTAAAATTCCTATATCTTTCATGCATGGGTCTTCTGCAACTGCGCAACAATCACAGTCAACTGATAAGTTACACATTACATTTATAAATACAATATTTTTACCAAAATGTTTAACTACACTAGATGCTGCATCTGCCATTGACTCTAAAAATTTATTTTGCTCTGGTAAATTATCCCATATTTTAGTCTGGTCTTTAGATTGTCCTGCAGAATGTATCCAAGATTTTCCTTCTGATGAAGCACATCCAATTGATAATTGTTTTAAAGCTCCACCATATCCTCCCATTGGATGTCCTTTAAAATGTGATAAAACAAGCATTGAATCATATTTTTGTATGTCTTTTCCAACGAAATTTTCTTTAAGTATTTTTCCATTTGGAATTTCTAATACTAAATCTGGTCCTTCTGCATCCATAATATCTACATCAAAATATTTATCCCAACCATGGTCTTTTATTAATTTTTTATGTTTTTCTGTTGAATTTCTAGCTCCTTCATATGCAGTATTACATTCAACAACTGTACCATTTACTTTCTCAACAATTGCTTTTACAAATTCAGGTCTAATATAGTTTTGGTTTCCTTCTTCACCTGAATGTAACTTAACTGCTACTTTTCCTGGCAAATTAACTCCTAATGTTTCATACATTTTTACAACACTTTCTGGTGTTATTTCTTTAGTAAAATATACTTTTGCTTTTTCCATTTTACATCTTCCTTTCTTTACTAGGTTTTGTCAAAAGTTTGCTAGTAAAAACCTTTGTAAACCTTATTTTTTCTATATAAATTATAAAAACTTGATAT
>CALXAD010000048.1 GCA_944386195.1 uncultured Clostridia bacterium | reverse complement strand
CGTAGATTATATTAAATATTAAAAAATAAAGAAAGGAGTCGTATGGTTATTTAAGTTATTAAATATATCATACAAGATAAAATATGAAATGTTATTTAATGAATAAAAATCGAGAAGTAGCATTAATAGAATATGATACAAATTTAAATGGTATTTCGAAAATTTATGAAAAAATAAATTTTGAATATGCTCCGTTAAACCTATATGCTAACCAAAATAGAAAAGATTTTAATTTACAAAAAGAAATGAATAGATGGTTTAAAGGAAGAGGAATTCCTAGCTGGAGAAAAGATTTAGAAAGATTATTAAAAAGTCTTAATGTTAAATTTTCAGATGAGTTACTAGATAAAGCTTACGGTTTATCTTTATCAGACCAATATTGGTTAAATCCGATTGGAAAAGAACTAAAGTGGAAAGATATAAATTTCTTTACAAATAACTTTGAATATAAAGCATTTTTAGATGCATCTATTTTAAGTAAATCAAGAGACAAAATAAGTTTAATGACACCAAATAATACAACAGATGGAATGATACAAAAGGCTTGGATAATTGAAGACAAAAAAAGAATATTAATTAAAGGAACATTTTATAATGCAAATCAGGAACCTTTGAACGAAAAACTTACTTCCATAATTTGCGATTATTTAGGTTTTGATTATTGTAATTATGAGGTAGATACATTAGAGAATAAATTGGTTTCAAAATGTGAAGATTTTATAGATGAAAATACAGAATATGTAACTGCTTATGATATTTTACAAACAGAGAAAAAAAATAATGATGTTTCTACATATGAACATTATATTAATATTCTAGAAAAGAACGGAATAAAGAATGCAAGAGAAAATGTTGAGAATATGTTACTAATAGATTTTTTAGTCATGAATATAGATAGACATTTAGGAAATTTTGGAATTATTAGAAATGTAGAAACTTTAAAATGGGAAAAAATAGCTCCTATATTTGATACAGGAGAAGCAATGAATTGTGATAAAGAATTATTTTTTATAGACTTTAATGATGGTAAGGGTAGATTTTTTGGTAATGATAACAAACTATTTAGTGAATATTTGAAATATATAAAAAATATTAATAGGTTTGATATTTCAAGCAAAGATGAAATAATAAATAAATGGAGTAAAATTTTAAAAGATTATAAAATATATACAGGAATGCAAGATGAAAGAATTGATAAATTAACAATAGGT
Source organism: uncultured Clostridia bacterium (assembly GCA_944386195.1). GTDB lineage: Bacteria > Bacillota > Clostridia > TANB77 > CAG-508 > CAG-269. The sequence continues at coordinate 7,200 of CALXAD010000048.1, read as the reverse complement.
TTAAAACATAGATTTGATATTTTGGAAAAATATATGAATACAAATCAATAAAATTGAAAGTAATATGATAAAAAATGATTAAAAAGCTTGCATTTATACCAAAAATTGGGTATAATAATAAAGGTAACGTAAGAGCTTTAGCAAGAGTGGGAACAAATCCCACTCTTGATTGGTATAAAGGGGTGAAAAATTTGTCCAAAATAGAAGAAAAAGTAGAAAGTCTTATTAAAGATAAAATAGAGAACATAGGCTATGAACTATATGATGTAGAATATGTTAAAGAAGGAAAAGATTATTATTTAAGAATTTTTATTGATAGTCCAAATGGAATTGATTTAAATGACTGTGAAAAAGTAAATAATGAAATAACAGATTTATTAGATGAGGCAGATTATATTAAAGATGCATACTTTTTAGAAGTATCATCACCAGGAATAGAAAGAGTGTTAAAAAAAGACAAACATTTACAAGCAAATATAGGAACAGAAGTAAATGTAAAATTATTTAAAAAAGATGAGTTAGGAAAAAAAGAGTATAAAGGAATACTTAAAGACTTTGATAAAGAAAAAATTGTATTAGAAATAGAAGAAAAAAATATAGAAATAGAAAGAAAAAATATATCACAAATAAAAACAGTATATAATTGGTAAAAGGGAGGAAATAAAAATGAAAGAGCCAGCAATTGATAATAAAGAATTGATACTTGCTTTAGAAGAATTAGAAAAGGAAAAAGGGTTAAATAAGGATTATGTGTTAGATGCAATAGAAACAGCATTGGTTACAGCATATAAAAGAAATTTTGATTCATTAGAAAATGTAAAAGTAGTTATGGATAGGAAAACAGGAGCAACACATGTATATTCAGTAAAAGAAGTGGTAGAAAAACCAGAAAATCAAGAAACACAAGTAAGTTTGGAAGAAGCACAAAAAGTAAATCCGGATTTAAAAGAAGGTGATACTTTAGAAACAGAAATAGTACCAAGAAATTTTGGTAGAATAGCAGCACAAACAGCAAAACAAGTAATAATACAAAAATTAAGAGAAGCAGAAAGAGAAATTGTATATAATGAATTTAATGAAAGAAAAGGCGAAATAGTTTCAGGAATAATACAAAAAGCAGATAAAAATATAGTGGTAATGGATTTAGGAAAATTGGAAGGTGTAATGCCAGCAAAAGAACAAATACCAACAGAACATTATAAAGTAAATGATAAAATAAAAGCATATGTATTAAAAGTAGAAAAAGGACAAAAGGGAGCACCACAAGTAATAGTATCAAGAAGTCATCCTGATTTTGTAAGAAAATTATTAGAATTTGAAATACCTGAAATTTATGAAGGTGTAATAGAAATAAAAAGTGTTTCAAGAGACCCAGGGTATAGAAGTAAAGTTGCAGTATATTCACCAGATCCAAATATTGACCCAGTAGGTTCTTGTGTTGGACAAAAGGGAGTTAGAATTCAAAATGTTATAAATGAATTAAATGGTGAAAAAATTGATGTTATAGAATGGAATGAAGACCCATCAATTTATATAGCAGCAAGTTTGCTTCCAGCACAAATATTAGCAGTAGATATTAAAGAAGATGGAAAATTTGCACAAGTAATTGTACCAGATAATCAGTTATCATTAGCAATTGGAAAATCAGGACAGAATGCAAGACTAGCCGCAAGATTAACAAATTGGAAGATAGATATAAAATCAGAAAGTCAATTTAGAGAAATGCTAATGAATAAACAAAAAGAAGAAAATAATGAAACAGAAGAAGATAGTGAAGAAGAAAGTAAATCTGAAACAGAATAAAAAATAAAACTGGACATACAATAAAGGAGGAGAATAATTTATGAAAAAGCAACCAGAAAGAACATGTATGGGTTGTAATGAAAAGAAGCCCAAAAAAGAATTTATTCGAATCGTAAAAAATAAAGATAATGAAATAAACATAGATAGAACAGGAAAAATGCAAGGAAGAGGAGCATATATCTGTGATAATATCCAATGTCTAGAAAAACTTATAAAATCTAAAAGATTAGAAAAAGTCTTTGATATAAAAATATCAGATGAAATATATGAAAAATTAAGAGGTGTAATTCTTGATAAATAAAAAAATATTAGGGTTAATTGGTTTATCAGCAAAAGCTGGAAAAATATCATTTGGAGCAGATAGTGTAGAAAATGATATAAAGAAAAAAAAGGTAAGTTTAATTATTATAGCTGAAGATGCTTCGGAAAGGACAAAAGATAAATTTAAAACATTAAGTAAAAACTATAAAATACCATGTATAATTATACGGACAAATAGAAGAATTAAGTAAAGCAATAGGAAAGTCAAATAAAGCAATATTAGGCATAAAAGATATAAATTTATCAAACGGAATAAAAAAAATAAACAATGGGGGTGAAGTTATTGGGTAAGATAAAAATATATGAAATAGCAAAAAAACTAAACTTAACCAGTAAAGAAGTATTAGATGTTGCAAAAGAATTAAACATTGAAGTAAAAAGTCATTTAAGTGGAGTAGAGGAAGATGAAGCATCAAAGATTGAAAACAAACTAAAAGGTAAAGATAGCAAAAAAGAAGTAAAAAAGGAAAATAAAAAGCAAGAGAAAACAGCAACAACTAAGTCAAAACAAGAAAATAAAAAGGAAGAAAAAGCACCTGTTATTATAAGAAGAGAAGTAATAATAGACGATGAACAAGAAAAGAAAAAAGAGGAAGCAAAAAAACAAGAAAAGAAAAATAATGTAGGATTTGTAGAAAGAAAACAAAACAAAGATTATAATATCGTTTATAGAAATAAACCAAGTAAGCCAATGACAGTAAGTGAATTATTCGGATTAAATAAAGAAGAAAAGAAAGAAACAAAGAAAGAGGAGGAAAAAGTGGCAACAGCAGTAAAGGTAGAAACAGAAGAAGTAAAGAAAGAAGAAAATATTAAGGAAACAAAAGAAACTCCTCATCAAAAGGTAGAAGAAGTAAAAGAAAAGCAAAATACTGAAAATAGAATAAATAACAATAATAATAGACAAAATAGAAATAATAGAAATAAAAATACACAAAATAATAATTATCATAACAGAAATAATAATAGAAATGAGAATCGTTTTAATAATAACAACAATAATAATAGATTTAATAATAGAAATAATAATGGTTATTCAAAAAGACCACTAGATGCAAGAGGAATAGAGAAAAATATCAAAAATATTATGTCAGTAGAAAATGGAGAAAAAGAACAGGTAAGAGAATATAATAGAGGTCTTGATAAGCAAAAAAATAATAACAGGTATGATGAAAATAAGAATAATAAAAAGAATAATAAATCTAGAAGAAATAATAATCAAGAATTTGATGAAGGTAAATTAAAAACATTAAAACAAGCAAGTAGTTTATCAAATATGTTTGACGACCAAGATGGAGGAATGCTTGATTATTATGATTTATCTACAGACCGTGGAAGAAGAGGAAAGAAAAAGAAACAACATCAAGAAGAAAAAAGTAAACAAAAAATATTTAAGCTTACAGAAATAGAAATACCAGATACAATAACAGTTAAAGATTTAGCTGCTGAAATGAAAAAAACTACAGCAGAAGTAATTAAGAAATTATTAAGTTATGGAATTATGGCAACAATAAATCAAGAAATTGATTTTGATACAGCATATTTAATAGCACAGGAATTTGATATAACAGCAAAGAAAAAGAAAGTTGTAACAGATGAAGATATTTTGTTTGATGATTCTGAAGATAAAGAAGAAGATTTAGTTCCAAGACCACCTGTTATTGTAGTTATGGGACATGTAGACCATGGAAAAACTTCTTTACTTGATACAATTAGAAAGACTAATGTAATAGAAGGAGAAGCAGGAGGAATCACTCAAGCCATTGGTGCATATCAAGTTGATGTAAATGGCAGACAAATAACATTTTTAGATACCCCTGGACATGAAGCATTTACAGCTATGCGTGCTAGAGGTGCTCAAATTACTGATATTGCAATATTAGTTGTAGCAGCAAATGATGGTGTAATGCCACAAACAGTAGAGGCAATAAACCATGCAAAATCTGCAGGAATACCAATAATTGTTGCAATTAATAAAATAGACTTACCAGATGCAAATGTTGAAAAAGTAAAAGAAGAATTAATGAGATATGATTTAGTTCCAGAAGAATGGGGTGGAGATACTATATTTGTACCAATCTCTGCTAGAAACGGAACAAATATTGACCAATTACTAGAAATGGTATTATTAGAAGCTGATATGTTAGAATTAAAAGCAAACCCTAATAAACAAGCAAAAGGTACTGTAATTGAAGCAAGACTTGATAAATCAAGAGGTGCAATTGCAACTATGTTAGTACAAAGAGGAACACTAGATGTAGGAGATACAATCGTAGTTGGTTCTTCAATTGGTAGAATAAGAGCTATGAAAGATGCAAGAGGTAAAAAAGTAAAATCAGCAGGACCATCAACACCAGTAGAAATTATGGGATTAACTGAAGTTCCAGAAGCTGGAGATACCTTCTATGAAGTTAAAAATGAAAAAGTTGCAAAACATTTAATAGAAAAGAGAAAACGTCAAGCAAGAGAAAAAGCAATTAATCAAGCACCAAAAGTAACGTTAGATAATTTATTTAGCCAAATGGAAGAAGGAAACTTAAAGGTATTAAACTTAATTGTAAAAGCAGATGTACAAGGCTCTGTTGAAGCTGTAACACAATCATTAGAAAAATTACAAAATGAGGAAGTTAGAGTAAAAGTAATTCATAGTGCAGTAGGTGGAGTAAATCAATCAGATGTTACACTTGCAAAAGTTTCAAATGCAATTATTATAGCATTCAATGTAAGACCAGACCATTTAGCAAAAGATATGGCAGAAAAAGATGGAGTAGAAATAAAACAATATTCAGTAATATATCAAGCAATAGAAGATGTAGAATTAGCAATGAAGGGAATGCTTGAACCAAAATATGAAGAAAAAGTAATAGGAAATGCTGAAGTAAGACAAACATTTAGAATTTCTAATGTTGGAACTATAGCAGGATGTTATGTATTATCAGGAAAAGTAGAAAGAAATGCAGGTGTAAGAGTAATACGTGACAATGTAGTAATTCATGATGGACATTTAGCAACACTTAAGAGATTTAAAGATGATGTTAAAGAAGTTGGAAAAGGTTTTGAGTGTGGAATGCAAATTGAAAACTATAATGACATAAAAGAAGGAGACATAATAGAAGTATATGTAATGGAAGAAATTAAAAGGTAGGGCAAAAAATAAAATGCCCTTCCTTAAATTTCTAAAAGGAGGAATGACAAATGCCAGAAAGTCAAGCAAGGTTAGAACGTATTAATGAGCAATACAAAAAACAGATTAGCCAAATTATAAATTATGAATTAAAAAATCCAAATGCAACAGGTTTAATTAGTGTAACAAAAGTAAAAGTTACAAATGACTTAAAATTTGCTAAAGTATATGTAAGTATACTAAATGCAAAAGACACTAAACAAACTTTAGCAGCATTAAAAAAATCACAAGGATTTATACGTAGTAGATTAGCTCAAGAAGTAAATCTTAGAAATACTCCAGAACTTATATTTGAATTAGATGATTCTATAGAATATGGAGAAAGAATAGATAATATATTAAAAGAAATAATGCCAAAAAAAGAAGAGGAGAATTAAAGTTATGACATTAGATGAAATTTTAGAAGAAGTAAAAAAGGCAAGTTCAATAGTTATTTTAACACATGAAACACCAGATGGAGATGCAATAGGAACAGCTTTAGCTACGAAACTTGCATTAGAAAAAATTGATAAAAATGCAGATGTTATTATGTCTAAATATGCAAGGACATTTGATTTTTTACCAAGATGTAATGAAATATTAACAGAAGGTAAGCAAGAAAAATATGATTTAGCAATAAGTGTAGATTGTGCAACATTTAAAAGATTAGATAATAGAGAATATTTTGAGAATGCAAAAAGAACTATAGTAATAGACCATCATGGAAGTAATAATATGTATGGGGATATTAACTATGTAAATCCTGTATCACCAGCATGTAGTGAAGTTTTACTTGGAATTTTATCATATTTCGGAGTAGAAGTAGATGTTGATATGGGAACTTGTTTAATGACAGGTATAATTACAGATACAGGTGGATTCCAATATCCAGCAACCACTGCAGATACTTTCGAATATGCAGCAGAGCTATTAAGGAAAGGTGTTAATATTGCAGATATTTGTAAAAAAACATTACAGACAAAAACAAAAGCAAATTTTGAATTATCTAAAGTTGTAATGGATAGAATGGAAATATTAGAAGATGGCAAAGTTGCCTTTTCTTACATAACTACTAAGGATATGGAAGATGTAAATGCTGAAGAAGGAGACCACGAAGGTTTAGTTAATATTGGAAGAAATATTGAAGGTGTTGAAGTTTCTATATTTATTAGACAAAGAGATAATGAAGATGCTTATAAGGTTTCTATGCGTTCAGGTGAATATGTTAATGTTTCTGATGTGTGCTTAATGTTTGGTGGTGGAGGACACCCAAGAGCAGCAGGTGCTTTAGTGCAAGGAAATGTAGAAGAGGTAAAGGAAAAATTATTAAAAGAGGTAAGAAAATACTTAAAGTAATGTCTAATTTTGTCTCATTGGGGACGTTTCTGATGCGACATTAATAATAAAAAAACAGGGATTTGAAGTAATTTTTTAGATTTTAAGCTTCGCTTAACCAACACTTTTACTACCCTTAATTTCCCTACGTAAAAGTGTTTAATCTAAAAAATTACTTATAAATGTTTATTTATTATTTTGCATAAATTGAGACATATTTCTTATTTAATAAAAATAATAAAAAAATTAAAATGTAAAAAGCTAGGTTAGTATTCTAATCTAGCTTTTTTGTATAATAGGAAAGTAAAACAATTTGTTTTATATGATATAAATATGAAAGTGAATGGAGGTGAGAAATTGAAACTAACATTTACATGTGATTTAAGAATAAAAGAGACACAAGAAAAAATAATAAAAGAGATAAAATGGCATTGTAGTAAAGTATATAATACATTTAATTATGAAATAAGAGAAGGAAAAGTAGATGTAAGAAAAATAGAAAGAGTGGTGTTAAGATAGATTTTGGACACGAAAGCGTAGAGATGATATAATTGTTTTGTACGCTAGAAAGGAGTGTT
>CALXAD010000047.1 GCA_944386195.1 uncultured Clostridia bacterium | reverse complement strand
GTTGTACATTAAGAGGTTATGTAAGAGTAAAGTATATACTGTGTCTTTTTAATTGCTTTTACTTTTTCAATTCACATGGTGTATTTTTTTCTCTAAAATTCTCATATATATTGACATATTTTAGTAAAGGTAGTATTATAAATATACTTTTAAATCAAAAAATTATATTCTATTGGAATTTCATCCAACAATTCGTTAGAAAAAGAAGAAAATAAAAGAAAATGAGTGCAAAGAAGAGAAAATAATAGGAATTTCTAAATAAATGAATAAATTTACTAAAGAATAAAAATTGATAGAAACATAAAAATATAATATTATGGAGGAAGAATATGAGTATAAAAGTATTTACTAAAAATGATTATATAAAAAGTTTAAAGATTTATCCAGAACTTATAAAAAACAAGGATATTTTAGAAGATGAAAATGTAAATTACAATATAGATAATAAACATGACAAAATAATTAAAACTATTTTATTAAGAAAAAATGAAGCAGAATTTATAATAAAAAAAGCCTTAAAATTAAATAAAAATAAAAAATTAGACTTAATATCAGTAGAAAATGAATATATAACAGTAGATTATAGAGGAAAAAGAGTGGATGTAATTTACAAATTAAAAGATAAGGAAATTTATTTTTTAATTGAGCATCAATCAACACAAGATAAAAATATGCCATATAGAATACTAGAATATGAAGTAGAAGTAATGAGAGCGAGTTTCATAAAAAATAATTATTTAAGTAAAGCATATGCAAGAGTAATAGCAATAGTAATATATACTGGAAAAGGAAAATGGAAGCCAAATCAAAGTATAGAAGAAGTACAAGAAAAATTAGAAAGTGATAGAAAAAAAGAAAAAGAATATACAGGAATAGGAGAATATAATTTAATTGATATAAACGAATATAGTAAGGAAGAATTATTAAAAGAAAATAATTTAATAAGTAAAATAATGTTAATAGAAAAAGCAAGAGGAGAGCAGGAATTAATAGAAATATTAGACAAAATAATACCAAAAGTAAAAAACAATGAAAAAGGAGAAATGGTAAGAATAATTAAATATATATTAATAAAAGATTTAGGAAAAGAAGAAGCTAAAAAGTATATAAAAAAATTGGAAGGAGATGGTGATATGTTAGCAGTAATACAAACTTTAAAAGAGGATAGAAAAAGAACTTTAAATGAAGCAAAAGCATTTGGAAGATTAGAAGAAGCAAAAAAATTAGCTAGGAAACTATTAAAGAAAAACATGAGTGTAGAAGAAGTAGCAGAATTAACTGAATTAAATAAAGAAGAAGTTATAAAACAAAAGAATATAATAAAAAATAAATAAAGATATATTCAATCAAGAGTATATCTTTTTTATATAGAAAGACAATGAAAAATAAAATATTTTTACTACTTTTGCCTTTTTCTTAATAAATTCTTAAAAAAATACTGTATTTTTTTTAAAAGTATGATAGAATAGGCTAGAAAATAAAATTAAGGAGAGAGGGAACATGCCAAAATATAAAAGGGTATTATTAAAGCTTAGTGGAGAAGCACTAGCAGGAGAAAACTCATTTGGAGTAGATGTAAAAACAGTAGGAGCAATTTGCGACAAAGTAAAAGAAGTTGTAGAAATGGGAGTAGAAGTAGCAATAGTAGTAGGAGGAGGAAATTTCTGGAGAGGAAGAAATGGACATCAAATGGAAAGAACAACAGCAGACTATATGGGAATGTTAGCAACAGCTATGAATGGATTAGCACTTCAAGATGCATTAGAAGCAAGAGGAATATATACTAGAGTACAAACAGCAATAGAAATGAGAGAAATAGCTGAACCATTTATACAAAGAAAAGCAGAAAAACACTTAAAAAAAGGAAGAGTTGTAATATTTGTATGTGGTACAGGACACCCATATTTTACAACAGATACAGCAGCAGTTTTAAGAGCAACAGAAATAAAAGCAGATATAATATTACTTGGAAAAGCAGTAGATGCAGTATATGATTCAGACCCAAAAATAAATCCAAATGCAAAAAAATATGAAGAAGTATCTTATATGGAAGTTTTAGAAAAAGACTTAAAAGTAATGGATTCAACAGCAACAGCAATGTGTAGAGATAATAATATGCCATTATTAGTATTTGGAATAGCAGACCCAGAAAACATTGTAAGAGCAGTAAAAGGAGAAAAAATAGGAACAATTGTAAAATAAATTTAATTAAAAGGAGAGAGGATTATGGATTATACAAGTTTAAAAGAAAAAATGGAGAAAACAATAAGTGTATTTAGTGAAAAATTAGCAGAAGTAAGAGCTGGAAGAGCAAATCCAGCTATATTAAATAAGATAAAAATAGAATATTATGGAACGCAAACACCAATAAATCAAGTAGCTGCAATATCAGTTCCAGAAGCAAGATTAATTGTTATACAACCTTGGGATGCAAGTGTATTAAAAGAAATAGAAAAAGCAATTTTAGCATCAGATATAGGAATTAATCCAAATAATGATGGAAAAGTAATAAGACTAGCTTTCCCTGAATTAAATGAAGAAAGAAGAAAAGAAATAGTAAAAGATATAAAGAAAATGGCAGAAGAAACAAAAGTAGCAGTGAGAAATGTAAGAAGAGAAGGAATTGACTTAGCAAAAGCAGAACAAAAAGATGGAAATATGACAGAAGATGAATTAAAAAATGCAGAAAATGAAATACAAAAAATAACAGATAAATATATAGAAGAAGTAGATAAAGTATTAGAAGCTAAAGAAAAAGAAGTAATGTCAGTATAGAATTGAAAGGAAAAAAGATGGATTTCAAAGAAAATTTAAAGAAATATCAAGATATAGTAAATAAAAATCTTGAAAAGCATTTAAGAAATAAAGATTGCTTAGAAGGAGTACTTAATGAATCTATGGAATATAGTTTAATGGCAGGAGGAAAAAGACTAAGACCGATTCTAGTAATTGCAACATATGAAATTTTTAAGCAAGATATAGAAAAATGCATACCATATAGTGTAGCAATAGAGATGGTGCATAATTTTTCTTTAATTCATGATGATTTACCAGGAATAGATAACGATGATTTTAGACATGGAAAATTAACAAATCATAAAAAATATAATGAAGCAACGGCTATTCTTGCAGGAGATGGGCTTTTAAATAATGCTTATATTGTAATAAGTAAAGATTTAAAAGAAAGTTCTAACGAAGAATTAGAAAGAAAAATAAAAGTATTTAATGAATTTTCTATAGCAGTAGATAGAATGATAGCAGGAGAATATGTAGATACAGAATATGAAGGAAAAGAAATTACTAAAGAAGATTTAGAATATATTCATAAAAATAAAACAGGTGCTTTACTAAAACTATGTGTTAGAATGGGAGCTATTTTAGCAGGAGCAAGTGATAAAGATTTAGAAAAATTAACCTCATATGCTGAAAAAATAGGATTAGCATTTCAGATAAAAGATGATATATTATCTGAAGAAGGGGATGAAAAAGTTTTAGGAAAACCTGTTGGTAATGATAAAGCTATGGAAAAATGTACATATGTTTCCAAATATGGATTAAAAGAATCAAAAGAGATTTTAGAAAAAATAACCAAAGAAGCAATAGAAGAACTTAAAAGTTATGGTAATAAAGCGGAATTTTTAAAAGAGTTGGCTTTATACATAAAAAATAGAAATAAATAAGATTTTAAGGAGAAACATAATGGAATTTAACAAAGAAAATATGCCAAGACATATTGCAATAATAATGGATGGAAATAGAAGATGGGCAAAAGCAAGAGGAAAAAATGCAAGTTTTGGTCATAAAGAAGGGGCAAAAACATTAGAAAAAATAGTTAGATATGCAAATAAAATAGGATTAGAATATATAACAGTATATGCATTTTCTACAGAAAATTGGAAAAGAGCAGAAGATGAAGTAAAAGCATTAATGATGTTACTTCAAAACTATTTAGATGATTATTCAAAAAGAGCAGATACAGAAAATATTAGGGTAAAAATATTAGGTGATATAACAGCATTATCAGATGGAATGCAAAAAAGTATAATAAAATGTATGGAAAGAACAAAAGATAATACAGGTGTAACTTTTAATATTGCATTAAATTATGGTGGAAGAGATGAAATAATAAAAGCAGTTAAAAACATAGTAGAAGATGTAAAAGAGGGAAAAATAAGTATAGATGATATTAATGAAAAATTAATATCTGATAATCTATATACTAAAGGAATGCCAGATCCAGATTTAGTAATTAGAACAAGTGGAGAAATAAGATTAAGTAATTTCTTACCATGGCAAGTAGTATATTCAGAATTTTTATTTATAGACAAAAATTGGCCTGATTTTACAGAGGAAGACTTGGATAATGCAATAATAGAATATCAAAAAAGAACAAGAAAATTTGGTGCAAATTAAAAAATATGAAAGGAAATAGGAATGGATATAAAGAGAATAACATCAGGGTTACTAGGATTTCCACTAGTGTTAATAATTTTAATATTTGGGAATAATATTGTAGTAGATATAGCATTAGCAGTAATTGCACTTCTTGCAATGAATGAGTATTTTAATGCAATATCAAAAGTAGCAAAACCAGTAAAATGGCTAGGCTATTTGTGTTGTGTTAGTATAGCTTTAATACATTTTATACCTTATGAATACTTAAACATGATAACAATACTTACAATACCAATTATTTTACTAATTTTATTTGCTACAGTAATAGCAACAGAGATGAAAACATCATTTAAAGATATAGCATATACTTTTATAGGAATATTTTATGTAGTATTTTTTACAATGTTTGTTGCTTTTATTAATGGTATGGAAAATGGAAAAATATTAATATGGTATGTAATTATAGCAGCATGGGGAACAGATATATTTGCTTATTTTATTGGAAGATTGTTTGGAAAACATAAAATTACTAAAGTAAGTCCTAAAAAATCAGTAGAAGGATGTATTGGAGGAACTGTAGGAGCAATATTACTTATGATTTTATATACATATATAGCAAATACTTTCTTTGGAGTAAATTATTCTTACTTATATATAGCAGGAATAGGATTGATATTGAGTTTAATAGGACAAATAGGAGATTTAGCAGCATCATCAATTAAGAGATATGTAGATATAAAAGATTTTAGTAATTTAATACCAGGTCATGGTGGCATGCTAGATAGAATAGATAGTTTAATCTTTTTAGCACCATTTGCATATGCATTTTTTACATTATTATAGTAAATATACATAAGAAAAGAATTAAATATAAAAAAGCATTTTAGGAGGATAGAAATTGCTAGGATTTTTAATAGCTGCTATAAAAATAATAATATTATTAGGTTTTTTAATATTTATACATGAATTTGGTCATTTTACAGTCGCAAAACTTTGTAAAGTAAAAGTAAATGAATTTGCAATAGGGTTTGGACCAGTTATATGGAAGAAACAAGGAAAAGAAACTAAATATGCTATACGATTAATTCCGCTTGGGGGATTTGTTAGTATGGAAGGGGAAGAAGAACAATCAGAACAAGAGGGTTCTTTTTCTAAAGCAAGTATTCCAAAAAGGATAGCAATTGTAGTAGCAGGAGCAACTGTAAATATAATTTTTGCTTTAATAGTATATTTTATACTTATTTCAACATCAGGAACATATATATCTAATGTAGTAGATAGTACAATAGATGGATATGCAGCACAAACAGCAGGGTTACAAGCAGGAGATAAAATAATTAAAGTAAATAATGAAGAAATAAAAAGTAAAAATGATTTAGATGAAGAAATGTTAAAAAACAATGGAGAAGAGCTAAGCCTACAAGTTGAAAGAAATGGAGAAGTAATAGATTATAATATAAAACCAACAGAAGTAAAAACAAAAGTAACAGGAATTTATCTAGATGATGATTGTAAAATAATTACAATGGATAAAGGAAGCAGTAGTGAAAAATCAGGTTTACAAAATAATGATGAAATAATAAAGATAAATGGAAAAGATGTAAATGGAGATAGAAATAAGATAATAGAATTTTTAAATGAAAGTGAAAATCAAGAAAGTATTCAAATAACAGTAAAAAGAGGAAATGCAGAAGTAACAGTAAATCTTATTCCAGATACGGTATCTACTTATTATTTAGGTGTAAATATGAGATATGCAGATGATACTTTTGTAAATAGATGTATTAATGGAGGAATGCAAACAAAAGAATTTTTCTTATCTATGTTTGATAGTTTAAAACAATTATTTACAGGAAATGTTGGAATAGACCAAATGATGGGACCAGTTGGAATTTCAGAAGCGGTTGCAAATACAAATGGAGTAAGAGAATTTTTTGAGATGATGGCACTAATATCATTATCATTGGGAGTAACTAATCTTTTACCAATACCAGCATTAGATGGAGGTAAATTATTGATATTAATAATAGAGGCAATAAGAAGAAAGCCTTTAAAACAACAAACAGAAATAAATATACAATTAATTGGTTTTGCAATAATAATAGGAATATTTTTAATGGTAACTTATAATGATATACTAAGAATATTTTAAAAATAAAAACATAAAAAATAGATGGAAGTTTTCTTTCATCTATTTTTTATATAATTTAATACATTATTGAAAAATTTTTACGTTTTTCTTCTATTAATTTTTCATCCTCTTCATCTAAGTTTTTTAATGAAAATTCTAAAAGTTCTGTTACTGTTTTATTAAATGAAATGTTTTTTATATCTGATAATATTTGAATAGCTTTTACTATGTTTTCAGGTAATCTAAGTGTTTTACTAATACCGCTATGGTTTTGAGGGATCTTTAACTTTTTCAATTTGTTCCCTCCTTTGTGCATATAAAATTACAAGTATTCTACAAACATTTTACAATTAAAAAATAATCAAATATGCACTTAAAAATGAATGCTGTAAAATGAGTGATACAAATATATAATAAAAAAGAAAAATAAAATTTAAATATGTTTTATAGAAAAAATAATAAGGAGAGATGCAAAAGATGAATAAAAAAGAAAAAGGTATTACACTTATAGCACTTGTTATTACTATAATTGTCCTTCTAATTCTTGCAGGAGTATCAATTTCAATGCTAACGGGAGAAAATGGAATACTTTCGCAAGCACAAAATGCGAAAAATAGAACAAAAGAAGCCGAAAATGAGGAAGTTGTAAAGTTAACTTATAATGAAGCACAAATATTAAATGTTCAATATGATGAAATGTCTATATTCGAAGTTAATGATAATGTGGATTTATTTGCAATTCAGTATCTTGCAAATGATTTTAATAGGAATTTTGAAGGCAAAGAAGTAAAAATAATGCAGGATATAGATATTTCTGGTATTGAATGGAAACCTATAGGAAATTTTATGGGAACTATGGATGGACAAAATCATATTATTATAGGATTAACAAGTACAGAAGGAGGATTATTTGACATAGTAGTAGGTGGAGATACGAACCCAACTATTGTTAAAATAAAAAATTTAAATTTAAAAGATATTAATATTAATACAGAAAAAGAATGGAATGTTGGAGGATTAGTTGGTTATATAGATGGAAACGAGTATATTGAGACAAATAAAAATTGTGAAATTGAGAATTGTCATGTTAGTGGAAATATAATAGCCCAAAATAATGTAGGAGGAGTAGTTGGTAACCTAGGAAATTGTACATTTTCTGAGAATTCCTTCGTGGGAACAATAGAAGCGAATACATCAGCTATCGGAGGACTAATTGGACAAATAACAAGTGGAGATACATCGATTAATCAGATTACGAACAGTTATGTAATAGCAGATATTGTTTCTAAACAAAAAGAAAATAAAAGTACTTATATAGGATGTTTAGTAGGAAGAGAATATTCATCACCAGTAACTATAACAAATTGTTACACATATAATTCAAAAATAACATCTGATACACTTAATAAAGGAATTATAACAGGGGGAGGAAAACCTGAGTGGATAGAGGATGGAATATACGAAAACATATATACTGATATAGAAAACAATAATGAATATGGAGAATTAGGTACAGAAATAATTAATAAGACTATATATTTAACAAAAGAGGAGTTTAAGGATAAAGATAATTTTTCTAGTTTTGATTTTTCAGAAATTTGGGAAATGGGTGATGAAAGACCATATCTAAAATCTGAGAGGATTATTAAATAAAATTTATATAAAAGATGTATTCAACTTTAATGCTATAAAAAACTTGTAAAATTATATTAAAAGTGATAAAATACAGTAGTAGTACAAATTAGTATTACTATTGTATTTTTTGCTCTAATAAAGGATAAATCTTTATTTCAATATTTTAAAATCATAAATTTTCCGAAAAAGAAAAAGTAAAGAAAAAGTGAGAAAGAAGGTGGAAAAAAGAGAAATATAAAGAAGAATAGATAAAAAAGAAAAAATTTACTTATAAAAAAACATTGACTTAAAAAGGAAAAGAAACTAAAATGAAAGGAGAATGTAAATGGTAAGTTTTACAATAAAAGATTATAAAAGATATTGTAAATTATTTAGTAATGGCTTAAGTGATATAAATGAAGAATATAAAATAGAAACAAAAGAAGAAAATAAAAAAGTAAAAAATAGAAAACATCAATACCATGATATGACATTTAAAGAAATATTAGATGATAAAAAAGAATTTGTAAAATTTATAAAAAAATATACAGGATATGAAATAAAAGAAAGTGAAATAGAAAAATACAATAGAAAATTTAATACAAGATTAGGATTTAAAGTAAGAGAATCAGATGTAATATATAAAATAAAAGATGAAGAAATATTTATCTTAGTAGAACATCAAAGCACAGTAGATTATAGAATGCCAGAAAGAATAGCAGAATATTGTATAGCAATAATAAATAGTAGAGGGTTAGGAAGAAAAAAGGAAAGAGAATATCCAATAATATATCCAATAGTATTAAGTACAGCAAAGAAGAAATGGGATGCTATTAATGATAAAATAAGAATGTACAAAAAATGGAAAATAAA
This sequence comes from uncultured Clostridia bacterium, assembly GCA_944386195.1. Classification (GTDB taxonomy): domain Bacteria; phylum Bacillota; class Clostridia; order TANB77; family CAG-508; genus CAG-269. Next base: position 35 of record CALXAD010000047.1, on the reverse strand, counting down.
AATGTACAAAATTGTACAAAAATAAATTCCAAAAA
>CALXAD010000046.1 GCA_944386195.1 uncultured Clostridia bacterium | reverse complement strand
CTTTTGATAAAATGATATTTATAAATATCAAAATTGAATTAAATTTATTTAACCTAGGCTAGTTTTTGAATTATATCACATATTTTTTAAAAAGTTTGTCGAAATTTGTAGAATAAAAAAATAAAACTAAAATTTTTTCTATATTGCTTTTTTCGTCATTATGTAATAAAATAAAAATCGAATATTAAAAAATAGAAAAAAGAAAAAGAGTTATATATCATAAATTGTAAAAAAGTTTTTTCAAGTAGTAGACGAGAAAAGACAAAAACCACAAAGGACAAGTAGTAAAATAAGCTTAAAGTTTATAAGAGGTGGTAAGGATGTTTCAAAATATAAATGAAGATACAATAGATTTAAATGAAAAAAATAAAACAACGAATAACAAATTAAATATATTTTCTAATATATTTACAAAAGATAATATAATAATTTGTGTAGTTGCTTTTATGATGTCATTAGTTGGTCTAGGTGGAGAATTTTCAATTTTTAGTATAAGTTTACTAGGAGCATGTTTATCATGTTCAATACCAGCATTGGGAATAATAGTAGTATCATTAATAGGAAATTTTATAAAATTTGGACAAGGAGGAGCTTTAGGATATTTTCTAACAGCTCTAATAATGATAGCAACATTATTTATTACAAAACCACGTTATAATGAAGAAGAAAGAAACGAAAAAATAAAAATAGGGAAAAATGTATTTATAGCAACAATGTTAATGCAAATAATAAAAATTGCAATAACGGGATTTACGCTATATGATGTACTTTGGACAATTACATTATCAATTATTGCATTAGTATTTTATAAAATATTTGTAAATTCATTAGTAGTGGTAGAAGAATTTTATGAAAAAAGAGCTTTCTCAATAGAAGAAGTAATAGGAGCAAGTCTTCTTTTAGCAATAGCAGTAGGAGGATTGGGAGAACTTAATATATTAGGATTTAGCATAAGAAATATTTTAAGCATATTAATAGTAATGATATTAGGTTGGAAAAATGGTATATTAGTAGGAACAACATCAGGTGTTACAATAGGAGTAACATTAGGAGTAATAAGCGAAAGTGAACCAATAATGATAGCAGCATATGCAATCTCAGGAATGATAGCTGGAATATTAAATAGATTTGGAAAAATAGGAGTAGTAGTTGGTTTTGCACTAGGAAATATAGTATTAGCATATGTATCAAATGGATATACAGTAGAATTAATACATTTTAAAGAAATATTAATTGCTTCAATTGGTTTATTATTAGTTCCAAAGAATTTACATATAGATATAGAAGAATTTATGGGAAATTCAAAATTTCTACCATCTAATTCAGGAAGAATATTAAACAAAAGTAAAGAAGTAGCAGAAAGTTTAAATAATGTATCAGATGCAATAAATGAAATGGCAACAGGATATAGAGGATTAGAAGTAGATAATAAAGAAGATGAAAACGAAAAAACAAATAAACAAATATTTATTTCAGAATTATTAAATAATTTAGAACCATATAAAGATAATATGTTATATGATGATATAGCAAACCCTGATGGAAAAATAGTAGATGAAATATTTAATTACTTATTAGATAAACAAGAAATATCAAGAAAAGATTTATTAAAAATATTTGCAGATTGTAATAGTTATATAATAGGATTTGATGATAAAGATATAAGTAAAAAACTAGAAGAAAATATAATGCAAATAGTAAGAACAATAAATGTTTCATATAAAGTAAGTAAATCAGACTTTATTTGGAGAAAGAAAGTTGCAGAAGATAAGAAGAATATAGGAAAACAATTGTCAGGAGTATCAAAAGCAATAAAAAGTATGGCAAAAGGAATAGAAAATGACATAGAAAATGAAAAAAAATATGAAAAAGAAAAACAAGAAATTGTAGAATTATTAGCAGAAAGAGATATAGAAATAGAAGATATAACAATAAAAAAAGAAAATAGATTTATAGTAGAAATTTATTTAAAAGAAATATTAGAACATTCAAAAATAGAAATGGTAGGAAAAATTCTATCCAAAATATTACAAGAAAAAATTGTTTTAAGTAGTGATGTAAGCAAAAATGATAGATTAGTATATTTATCAGATGATAAATATGTAATGGCAATGGGAACAGCAAAATCTACAAAAACAAAAAGCAAGATATCTGGAGATAGTATGATAAATGTAAGATTAAAAGATGGAAAATATTTAGTAGCCATAAGTGACGGAATGGGAAGCGGAAAAGAAGCACAAAATAGTAGTAAGCAAGCATTACAGTTACTACAAAACTTGTTATTATCAGGATTTGATAAAAAAATATCATTGGATTTAATAAATAATGCATTAATAAACCAAAATCAAGAAATATTTGCAACACTTGATATAGCAATAATAGATTTATATGAAGGAAATATAGAATTTATAAAAAGTGCAGCATGCCCAACATACATAAAAAATAATAAAAGAGTACAAATGATAAAATCAAGCTCTTTGCCAACAGGAATATTGGAAAATAGCAAAGTACAATCATTTGATAAAGACATTGAAAATGGGGAAATAATCGTATTATGTTCAGATGGAATATTAGATTCTAATGTGGAATATAAGAATAAAGAATTATGGATTAAATACTTATTAGAAGATATAGATACAAATAATACACAAAAAATTGCAAATTTGATATTAGAAGAAGCAATAGATAACAATTATGGAATATCTAAAGATGATATGAGTGTTATAGTATGTAAATTTAGAAAGAAAGAAGAATAAAAATTATTGTAAGAAATTATAAAATATGTTATATTATAAGGGGAGCAAGGAGGAAAGAAATACTTTGAGTAGAGGAAAAAGATACGAAGAGCCAAAATTAAATTTAAAAAAAGTATTTGCTGTTGTAATAGCTTTTATAGTACTTATAATGTGTATAGTAATGATAAAAGGAATATTAAGCAAAGATAAAGAACAAGGAAATATTTCAAGTAAAGATTATTTTGTAGCATATGAAAATAACAAATGGGGAGTAATTGACTCTAGTGGAAATATAGTAATAGACCCTTCATATCAAGAAATGATAATAATACCTAATAGTAAAAATGATGTATTCCTATGTACTTATGATGTAAATTATGATGATGGAACATATAAAACAAAAGCATTAAATAGTAATAATGAAGAAATATTTACAGATTATGACAAAATAGAAGCAATATCAAATACAGATGAAAATAATAATTTATCATATGATGGGAATGTTTTAAGAGTACAAAAAGAAGGAAAATATGGATTAATAGATTTTTCAGGAAAAAGTTTACTCCCTTGTGAATATGATAATATAACATCTGTGGAAGGATTACAAGGAGCAATAAAAATAGTAAAAGAAGGAAAAGTAGGAGTAGCAGATGATAAAGGACAAATATTAATACCTACAGAATATAATGATATAGAAAAATTAGGTGAGCAAACTTCACAAGGGTTCATTGTACAAAATGAAGAAGGAAAATATGGAATAGTAGATATATCAAATAACCAAGTAATAGAAGCAAAATATGATTCAGTAAGTACAATCCATCAAGGAGATTATTATGTAGTAACAGAATCAGGAAAGCAAAAAATAATAAAAAAAGATGGTACAGAAGTCTTAAATGGAGACTATGATGAAATAGTATCTATATTAAAAAATCCAGAAAATGGAGTAATATATAAAAAACAAAATAAATATGGTATAATGAAATTAGATGGAACAATAACGATAAATCCAAACTATGATGATTTAAAAGAAGCAAAAACAGAAACATTTATAGCAAGTAATAATGGTAAATATGGTATAATTGATTTATCAAATGAGACAAAATTAGAGTTTAAATATCAATCACTTACATATAATGAAAAGGCAGATATATATATAGGAGAGAACGAACAGTTTAATAATGAAATACTAGATAGTAACTATAATGTAAGATTAACAGGAATATTAATAGATTTAGATGATGAAAAGGGTTATATAGAAATAAGACAAGAAGATGAATATAAATATTATAACTTTAGATTTGAAGAACAAAATCAAGCAGATATATTTACAAATAATACATTATTTGTTAGTAAAAAAGATGGAAAATATGGATTTGTAGATAAAGATGGAAATGTAATAGTAGATTATATTTATGATGATGCAACAAAACAAAATGAATTTGGATATGCAGGCATTAAAAAAGACGGAAAATGGGGTGCTATAGATAAAAATGGAAAAGTAGTACAAGAGCCAACGTATAATTTGGAAGATTATTTAAAAATTGATTTTATAGGAAAATGGTACTTAGGAAAAGACCTTAATATGAACTATTATAGAGATCAATAAATAGGGGTGAAATAAATGGAACTAAAGACAAACTATCAATATACATACTTCCTTCAACCATTTGTAATAAAAGAAGGAAAATATCAAAAATATTTATTAAAATTACTAAAAGACAAAAATTGTAAGTTAAAAACATTTCAAAAAGAAAAAGATTTAAAAATGTATCAATATTTTTTACCCAAAACAAGAGATTTCTTGTTTTCTAGTTTTAGTTTTGGAAGTAATAAATTAAAAAGATTGGAAGAATTACCACAGGAAACAAGAGCTGCATTGCTTTCAAAATATCCATGCAATATATTTGAATATAGAATAAGTAAAGACATACAGGGAAAAGTAGATGACAAAAAAGGCATATTTTTTACAATACCCAAAATAGAAATAATTTGTTTTAATACAGGGATATGTTTTTTAGTTATAAAAACTAATATAGAAGATGATTATAGTTTTTCAAATGTACTAAATTTCAATTATAAATTTAGAGACATAAATCAGGAAAATAAATTAGATTCTTATGATAATATTAGAATACAAACAAATAGTTTTGAAAATGCTGAAACTTTTAGAGAATTTATAAGGAAAATTACAGGTTCTAATGTAGAAGCTATAAAACTTGATATAGAAACAGAAAGATTTTTAACATATTCATATGTATGTGTAGAACAAGATGCGTGGAATAGTTCAAACGATTTTAATAGTGTAAGCCATTATTTTAATAAATATGCAAATATATTACCAGCAGACAATACAAGAAACATAGAAGAGGAAAAAATAACAACAATATCGAGATGGAAATACACAAAGCTTGCTTTAAGTAAATTAGGAATAATGTTGTTTTCATCAAGTGAAGATATGAATAATTATACAATACTTCCAGACGAATATGAAAATCAATTTTTATATACATATATAATAAATTTATATAAAAAGATATATTTAAAGAAAATAGAACAAGAATTAAAAGATCCAAAAAAAGTAAAAAAAGCAAGAAAGAAATTTATAGATTTTACTAAAAATTTATGGATTAGAGAAATTACAGATGATGAAACAGGAACTATGCTAAACCACAAAATGCAAGAAGTATTAGAATTAGAAAAACTATATGGAGAAGTAAAAAATAAATATGATGTATTATATAAAGACTTAAATATAGAAAAAAATAAAAATGTAACAATAGCAATAGCAATAGTTTTAGTATTATCACTAATATTTAATATATTAAACTTTATAATATTAACAAAATAAAATGAGAATTTTGGGGACGGATCTATTTTGTCTCATTCGCAAAAGCGAAAGACTTTAGATGCGTCCTTTTTATAAGGAGAAAAGTAATGAAAGTAACATGTGGAACAGATATTATAGAAATACAAAGAATTAAAGAAAGTATAAACGATTTAGGAGAACATTTTTTAAAACGTGTTTTTACAGGTAAGGAAATAGAATTTTGTGAAAGTAAGAAAAATCAAAAATATGAACATTATGCAGCTAGATTTGCAGCAAAAGAAGCGGCTTTTAAGGCGATATCATGGAAATTAAACGATAAATATTCTGTTACTTGGAAAGATTTTGAGGTGGAAAATGATAAAGATGGTAGGCCGATTTTAAATATGTATAATATTGACTTAAAAAATATAGAAAGTATTGATATTAGTCTTTCACATTGCAAGGAATATGCAATAGCAAATGTAGTTATTTTAAGTAAATAGGAAGAGGTAATAAAATGAATTTATTTGATAATCATGCTCATTTAGATGATGAAAAGTTTAATGAAGATAGAGAAGAAATAATAGACAAAATACATGGAGAATTAGTAGGGTTTATTTCAGCAGGATATAGTTTAGAAGGTTCTAAAAAAGCAGTATGTCTAAGTAATAAATATGATTTTATATATGCAACTTGTGGTATTTCTCCAAATGATATTCCACAAACTGAAGAAGAATTGTGGATAATGTTAAGTGAAATTGAGAATTTAGCTAAAAATAATAAGAAAGTTGTAGCAATTGGAGAAATTGGATTAGATTATTATTGGGAAAAAGATGAAAATAGAAGGGAACTTCAAAGAAAAGCTTTTATAAAACAAATAGAATTAGCAAATAAGTTAGAACTTCCAATTGTAATTCATACGAGAGAAGCTGTAATGGATACACTAAAAATTTTAAAGGAAAACAAAGTAGATAATAAAGGAGTTTTTCATTGTTGCCCTTTAAATAGAGAACTTGTAAAAGAGGGGTTAAAATTAGGATTTTATATATCATTTGCAGGACCAGTAACATTTAAAAATTCTAAGAATGCAAGTGAAATAATTACAATGGTTCCAAATGATAGGATGTTAATAGAAACAGATAGTCCTTATTTATCTCCAGAGCCATTACGTGGAAGGAGAAATGACCCAAGAAATGTTAAATATATTGCACAAAAAATTGCAGATGTAAAAGGACTAAAACTAGAAGAAGTAGCAAATATAACATTTGAAAATGTGAAAAAAATATATATGAAAATTAAATAAATAGACCACTTATTAAATAGGTATGTTTAACTAAAAAATTCTCAACTATTATAATAGTTGGGAATTTTTAGTTTATTGTTTTCTTTTATAAGGCTTTTTCTCATCAGTTAATTCGACTAAATAATCTATGCTAGTATTATAATAAATAGCTAGTTTTTTTAGAACTTCTACAGGAATTTTATTTGTATCTGTTTCGTATTGTGAATATCCATTTTGTGACATATTTAAATAATTAGCAATTGTCTTTTGAGTTAAATCCATATCTTCTCTTAAATCTTTAATTCTTCTATACATTTAAATCACCTATAAAATTTTATAATATCTTAATTTAAGATATTGGCTTTTATCTTGAATTAAGACATTATTATTTTAGTTACGTAAGAGGAGGATTAAAAAATGGAAAAAGGTATACAAAATATAAAAGGAATTACACTTATTGCACTAGTAATTACAATAGTACTAAATTGCGTGTGTCACGAAAAAGTCGAAAGACTTTTGTAACTGTATAAATGATGGTAGCAGACCTACCGCAGGCGTCATTCAGGTGAAGCCTGCAAACCACTCTAAGGTGCTGTATTCAAAAGATATGGTATTGAGCATTAGAGAAAAGGCAACATGAGTTGTCAGGCGTGTATTATGGAGATGAAAGACCATATGAACCACTTACGAAAGTATCGAAAAGTACAAGACTTCATCAAAATCAAAGTATGGCGATTTGCTTTGAGACAAAGTCTAGCGGAAACCTGATTACTGGCTAGATGGTGGACGGTACAAAGGTGGCATGAACATAATATGGGCATTTATACGGAACGTGAGAACCTACGGGCTAATGTTAAGGGAGTATATCAAGTAGCAGAAACTACAAGATAAGAGTACCAATGTAGTCATAGGGGCAGACCAAGCCGTAGTAGTGAAGAAGTTCTTGTAATGGGAATGGAGCAAAGGGCTTGGAGTTATCAGTTTGTATAAATAAGTCAACTAGAAATAGGAGGAACTTATGGAAGAAACAAAACCGTTCGAAATTGCAAAACAAGCAGTTAAAATAGCATTTGAGAGAGTAAAAGCTAATAAAGGAACATATGGGATAGATGAACAAAGTATATCAGATTTTGAATTAGATTTGAAAAATAATCTATACAAAATATGGAACAGAATGTCATCAGGAACATATTTTCCAAAACCAGTAAAAGCGGTAGCAATACCAAAGAAAAATGGTGGAACTAGAATTTTAGGTATACCAACGGTTGAGGACAGAATAGCACAAATGGTAGTAAAGATATACCTCGAGCCAAATGTAGAGAAAATATTTCATGAAGATTCATATGGATATAGACCAAATAAATCAGCAATACAAGCAATAGGAGTATTACGAGAAAGATGTTGGAGAAAAGATTGGGTAGTTGATTTTGATATCAAAGGACTATTTGATAATATAAGACACGATTATCTAATTGAAATGGTCAAAAGACATACGAATGAGCAATGGATAGTTCTGTACATAGAAAGATGGCTAAAAACACCATTTAAAATGCAAGATGGAACAATAGTTGAAAGACCAGCAGGAACACCACAAGGAGGAGTAATAAGTCCAGTATTAGCAAATTTATTCATGCACTATGTATTTGATGATTTTATGAGCAAAGAGTTTCCTAATATACCATGGGTAAGATATGCAGATGATGGAGCTTTAAATTGTGTATCAATTAAACAAGCAAAACATATAATTAAAGTTTTAGATAAAAGATTTAAATTATTTGGTTTAGAATTAAATTTGGATAAAACTAAGATAGTATATTGCCGAGATGATAATAGAAAAGGAAATTATGAGAATACATCATTTGACTTTCTAGGATATACATTTAGGAAAAGAATTGCAAGAAAGAAAACAGGAGAGTTATTTGTAAGTTTCCTACCAGCAATGAGCGATAAAGCGCAAAAAGAAATAAGGAAAATAATCAGAGGTTGGAGATTACAAGATAAAACGAGCAAAAATCTCAAAGAAATAGGAGAGAAAATAAATCCACAAATACAGGGATGGATAAACTATTACTCACAATATTATAAAACAGCTATATACAATATACTAAGATACATAAATAGATGTTTAATTAAATGGGTAAGAAGAAAGTATAGAAATAAGAATTCTAGGAAAAGAGCTACAAAATGGTTAGATAAAATAGCAAAAGAAAACTCAAATATATTTGCACACTGGAAGTTTGGAGCAACACCAACGGCAAGATAACTGGGAGCCGTGTGATGGGAGACTGTCAAGCACGGTTCTGAGAGGAGCTTGAGGGGAAGTTCCTCAGGCTTACTTACTTCGTTCCTCGCAATGGTATAAATGAATAATAATAGAAATAAAATTGAAAATATAGTAAACCTCTTGTATAATATAAT
>CALXAD010000045.1 GCA_944386195.1 uncultured Clostridia bacterium | reverse complement strand
ATGAAATGGTATATTCCACTTTTTTAGTATTTTTAACTTTCCACTTTTTATGGATTTTTTACTTGACATTTACAATATGAAGCTTTAGTTCATTAATAATTTTAAAAGATAAGTACCTTGTTCTTGACCAACTTATTGTTATATGGTATAAAAAACATAGGAGGAACTTTATGGATTTAAAAAATTTAGAATTAGTTATTTTTGATTTAGATGGAACTTTAATAGATTCAAATGGAGTAAGTAATGATTTAGATGTAAAATTAGTTCATTTATTTGATAAAAATAAAAGTCCAGAAGAAATAATAGAAGAAAGAGATAATCTGTTTAAAAATAATAAAAATGGTGATATATATTTAAATTATTGTGAATATTTAAAAGAAAAATATAAATCTAATTTATCAAAAGAGGAAATATTACAAATAAGAAGAGATTATTCAAAAGACCTTTCAAAGAATATAAATTTAAAACCAGATGCAGATGTTGTGATAAAATATTTGAAAGATAATAATATAAAACTTGCTTTAGCTACAGTATCTAGGAGAGAGACTATAGATATTTATATAAATGAGAATGAATATATTAAAAATAAATGTAACTTTCAAGAATATTTTGATTTTATTATAACCAAAGATGATGTTAAATTAAAAAAGCCTAATCCTGAAGTTTATAATAAAATAATAGAAAAATTTAAAATTAAGGATTTATCAAAATGCATAGTAATAGAAGATTCACTAACAGGAGTTCTTGCTGCTAAAGGAGCTAATCTTAATGTTATAGCAATATATGACAAATATTCTGATAAAAATAGAGATAAAATAAATGAGCTTGCAGATTATAATGTAGCAAATTTTAAAGAATTACTAAAATTATTAAAAAAATGATAAAAAGCCTAATTTAGGCTTTTTTCTATTGTAAAAACTAATTCAAGATGATATAATAATTATGTAACTATAGGTAACTAGTAAAAAGGAGTTGTATTATGGGTAAAAAAGAACGGTTCTATGTAGATGTAATGGCATTACATCCACAAGTTACTGGCTCTTGCAATATCATAACTACCAGATTTCCAGATGGTAGGAAATCTCTTTTTGTAACCGATTGTGGTTTGTTTCAAGGAAGGGAAGAAGAAGACTATAATAAAGAGTTATTCTTCAAACCAGAAAATATTGAATTCAGCCTTGTTACACATGGCCATACAGACCATATTGGTCGGTTACCTCTAATGGTAAGAAAGGGGTATAATAATCCTATCTTGACAACGCGTGATACGCAAAGTATTATGGCTGTCTCATTAAAAGATAGTGCTAAAGTACTGAAATCAGAAGCCAAAAAGAGAAAAGATAATAAAACGATTTATACAGATATTGATGTTGCAAATACAATGCAATTAGTAGAACCATGTGAATTTGAACAGAAAATTCATATGAATGAAAATGTTGATGTAACATTTTTCAATAATGGTCATTTGTATGGTGCATCATTGATACTTGTAGAAATCCATTATCCAGGTGAAGAGAATATTAATATTCTTTTTACAGGTGACTACAAACAGGATAATGTTTTCCTTGATTTGAAGCCACTTCCTCAATGGCTGTATGATTTACCACTTACAATCGTTTCTGAATCTACATATGGTTACGTAGATTCTTCTGAGATAAAGAAAAGTTTCTCAGATAATGTAACTGAATGTATTAGAAACGGTGGTACAGTTGTAATTCCAGTCTTTGCACTTGGTAGAATGCAAGAGATACTTTATCTGCTTAAACGACTACAGGATGAAAGTTTTATTCCTTATGAAATTCCCATTTATGTTGATGGAAATTTAGGAATTGATTACACTAATATGTGTAAAACAGGTGTATTCAATGTTAAGGAAGAAATGAAAGATTTCATGCCTCAAAAGGTTGTCTATGTTGATAAAACAATGAGAAAATCTATCTTGCAAGACCAAGATAGTTGTAAAATCATTGTGACAACTTCAGGTATGGGGTCATATGGTCCTGCTCAAACCTATATCCCTGCATATATAGACAATGAAAATGCACTTATACATTTTACTGGCTATACTGTTGAGGGAACTTTAGGCAGAAGATTAAAAGATACGCCTAAAGGTGAAGTCGTTGAGATTAGAGGAGTAGAGTATAGGAGGTTAGCAAAGGTAGAATATACTAGTGAGTTTTCTGCACATGCTAAAGCCGATGAATTGATTGAATTTTTACAAAAGTTCAATCATTTAAACCTAGTTCTTTTGAACCACGGTGAACAACCTGTAAAAGAAATGTTTGCTAAACGAGTTATGGATGAAGTTAATCCAAAGAATGTAGGAATACTTGGAAGGCAATATTTCTTTAGGGTTAATCCATATGGTTTGGTTACATCTAAACAAACCAAGTTCCTGTAATTCCAAAGGAGCACTCAAATTCGAGTGCTCTTTTTATAAATCAATATGCCATTTTGGTGGATAAATATATTCTATCTTAGACTTTTTAGGAACATATTTTTTCTTTATTTTAGTTCTATTAGACTTTAATTCAGGCAAAGCTTGCCTACAATATTTATCTAATTCACAAAAGATATTTTGACAATCAATTAATTGTAAAGGTCTATTACCAATTCTTTTAAAATTTAAATTAAGTCTTTTAAATTCATAATCTTGGTTGTTATACATATATCTAATAATATCTTCATTAGACATATTTCCTTTATCAATAAAGCATTTTTTAATACCTCTTAAAGAGCCAGGACCTGCTACAGTAAATTCATTTTCTTTCCAATCTACAATATCACTGTAATTAATATCAGTAACTAATTGATATGCCATAAAATTACCAATTAAAGGATAAGATTTTATTATATAAAAAGCTTCTTCCATTGTCTTACAACTTAAAATTTTTTCTTGAATATTGTCTATATTAAACATTTTATTAAGTAAAGCTAAATGGTTATCATGTTTTCTATCATATCCGAAAGCTTTGTTAGCACAACTTATATAAGCATCATTATATATTTTGATTCCATTTTCTATTGCATTTTCTAGTATTTTAGAATATTTTCCCATATCAAATGTTTTAAGAGTAATATCACTAAAATTATTTAATAATAATTCCCAAGTAGATTCTTTATTAAATAATTTAAATATAAGTATTCTAAATAGCATATCTTCAGCTGAATATTTATTCACAGTATATATAACATTTTTTAAAAGATATTGGCTAACTCTATCATTTACTCTATAGCTATTACAAAATTTATATGTCTGTAAAATTGGGTCATTGGTCCAAGGAGCTGGTTCGTTATTTAATTTTTTCCAAAAGATATTTTGTCTTTCACAAGCAAAATACCAATATAAATCATATACTTTTTGTCTTTTTTCCATAACATACCTCACAAATAATAATTTTAACATTTTTTATTTTAGGCTAAATGATAATATTTTTCAACAGTTTTTGATATAAAATTTACTTCTTAGATAAAACATGTTATAATAAATTTGTAAATTATTTAAACATATATTTTTCTTAGAGTTAGGAGAAAAAATGAACGACATTAAATATATTTTTTTAATTGTTCAAAATTGGGTACTTTTACAAATAGAAAAAATAGTTTTTTTTCTAGAATACCGTATAAGTCCTAGTAAAGCAAGTGAAAAGATAGAACAAATTCCTAAGGAGAGATTAATTGAACCTAATTATGGAAGAATTGTTACAGTAGAATTGTATGATTCTACATCAGAAGGCTATGAGACATATAAAGAAATTACAAAGTCTCAATATGAAGAATTTGGAATTCAAGTAAGTATATGTGGAAATATTATAACATTTACTTGTCCGAATTACCGGATTGCAAAAGCCTTAAGAGAAACAATAAGAAAGGATTAATATATGTAAATAGAAGACTAAAATAAGTCTTCTATTTATTTGGACTAAAGTAAACATAAGTCATTTACTTTTATATATAAAAATGATATAATATTTATGTAATTATATTTATTTTTAGAGAATATTTTGAATAAAAATATTATACGATAATTATCGTATCTCTAAAAAAAACAGCATTTTTATACAGAAAGGAAAAAAATGTCAAATTTAGAAACGGCAATTTTGAATTTCAAAATTCAAATTCAAGAAGCTCGAATAATAAGTATGCCATTTACTCTTAATGCAGGAAGAACAATTACATTTTTTATTGATACAAGTAATAAGGAGTTGTTAAATAGGTATAAAAAAATGCTGATAAAATATGCCAAGAAAATTAAAGCTAATGTAGCAATATCAACAAGAGGAAATTATATACTTTTTCTTTTCCCAGATAAGGGTATTGCTACAAAAGTTAGAGGGGCATTAATTTAAACAATAAAGAGAGAAGAATCTTATTTCTTCTCTCTTTATTGATAAAATATAAGTTATAATGTATAATAAATAAAATATTTTTAAGAGGTAGAATATGAAAAAAAGAACAAAAATAATTGTTGTAATAATATTAATTTTAGTAGCAATAGGATTAATATCAAGTTTATTTGCAGTGCAAATATTAAATAGAAATATATCAGATGAAAACATTTTTATTGAACACATAGTAGAACCAGATAGAATTGTATACAGAAATAAAGATGGAAAATATTATGAGTTCCTAAAAAACACAGATAAATATAATACTATAAAAGAATTAATATCAAAATCACTAAGTAATTATAATGAAAGTGGAAATACTTTATCAGATGATGATATAGATAAAATACATGGAAAATCTTTTATAGAATTTGATTATGAAACAGCAAGTAAAAATTATATAATTCCATTAGAAGAAAATGATGAAAAAGATATGATAAAATTAGGAACAACAGGAGGAATGGTTGTATCAACTAATTTAAAAAATTTAAATAAAATGAAAAATACATTAGATAATTTAAGTGAAGGAGAGAAAGCTTATGAATTAAATTATAAAGAAATGATATCAAGAAATACATTAAACTCAATGGAATATAGATATTTACAACAATTTAAACAAATAAATTATAAAATATATCAAGTAAAAATTGATAACATAGAAACTTATGAATTATATAAAGAAATGTGTAATTTAGCATTTGATGAAGAAATAACAAAAGATATATTTAATGATAATGATTTGATACTTACACTTTCACTAGTTCCAAAAATAGATGTAAAAGTAAGTGTAGGTAATATAAAATATACATATGAAAAAATGACAGATGTTAATTACCAATATACAGCACACTTATTAATAGTTAGTAAAATAGTAAATACAGATTGCATATACAATACAGATTTAAGTGATGTAGAACAACAAGTAGATTTGAATAATTTTCAAATAGAATATGATAAACAAGTAGATAATTTAAATCCAGATATTTTTGTTATAGATTTTGATGATTTTTATAATAGATATCAAAATGCTACAAGTAGTATAACTAAAAATCAAGCTGAAGAGATAGCAGAAAAAGGATTTGAAGAAGCAAAAAGAGTAGTTGGAGAATATAATAAAGATACACAAAAATGTGAAGAAATAGAAGTAAATCCTAATAATTTCTTTACAAGAAAATATAATGAAGGAGATAAAGTAGAAAAATACAAAGTAAAGGTATATGCGTTTTCAAGAGAAGATGATATGGGAAATGGTGTTAAAATATATGTAGATAAAAAATTAGGAAAAATAGTAGGAGCAACAGCTTTCGGAGATTAAAAGGAGTATATATGAAAAAGAAAAATAAAATTATAAGTTTAGTATTATCAATAGTAATTGTTTTTAGTCTAGTAATAGGATATTTAAGACCATTACTTGCTTTAGGTTTTATTGTGTTAATTTATGCACCAACAACAAGTAATATGTTACTTTTATTATCAATGTTTGTGATATTTATATCAATAATATATATATTGTATAAATATATAGAATGTATAATAGAAAATTTTAAAAATAAGAAAAAGTTAAAACCAATACTTATGATATTATTAATTATTTTAGTAGTTTCTTGTATAATTGTATCAAATATAATTGCAAAAACTTTCTTTGTAGTAATAGCAATACCTTTAGCATATTTGTTATTAACAATAATTGTTCCTTTAATAGTGCTAGGAATTTTGTTACTAAAAAAAGATGTAAAAATAAAGAAAAAAGTAGTAGAAGTAATAATTTATCTTATTTTAACTATTGGAATATATGTAATTAATTATAATTATTTAGTTTTAATAACAGGTGAAATTGTGAATAGTATAGAGAATTTTATAGGCACTAATACAAATTCATCTGAGTATAACTTAATATATTTAGAAAATTATAAACAAAAAATGGATAGGCAAGGTTATATTGCTAAATATGATGTTGAAAGTATATTAAATATAGCAGATAATAGAACAGATAGAATAATAGTTTCTTATAAAAATGGAGATTATGAGGTAGAACTAAATAACGTAGATAATAAATTAAAAGAAGAATTACAAACAAAATTAGAAGGAGATTACTATAAATTTAGTTATGAACATAAAAATGATGTAACTAATATTTATATAGAAAGGTATGAAATAGAAGAACAAAATGATAATGAAAAAAATAGTGACATTGTAATAAATGGATTACCAAATTACAATATAACAAATGTAAAAACTGATTATGAAACAAAGGAAGATGTAAATTATTTATTTGAAAATGATGTAAATGTTACAAAAACTAATGAAACATCTTTAGATAATTTAAGAATATTATTTGTATTTAATGAAGAAAAAAATAATTATATACCATATGTAGAAAATGAATCTGAGCTAGGAAAAATAAAGTCATATAAAGTATATTCTACAGGAATGAGTATAACGTTAGAAGATGGAATGAAACTTAATAAAAAAGATTATACAATAAGAGTAAATAGATATGATGAAAATCTTAAAGTAAATGAAGAAAAAAGTAGTAAATATTATTATAAATTTGAGCCAGTAGCAGAAGAAATGCGTGATAGTAATGGAAATGTTGTAATAGATTTTGATTTTGATGAAACGTATAGATTAGAAGACTTAAAAAATATAGAGATAATATTTTAAATAAAACCTCCCTTAAAATAGGGAGGCTTTACATATTAAAATCATTTAACACAAATTCTCTATTATTTAAATAATTTAAAATACTACTATCAGTTTTAAAATTGAATTTTAAAATATAACTTTTAAGTATTTGATATTTTTTATTAAACTTTTTATTGATTTCATTTTTTCCATATTTTCCGGTCACCGATAATAGGAAATCCTAAATATGCAAGGTGAGCTCTAATTTGATGAGTTCTTCCAGTTTCTATTTCAACATCTAAAAGAGATGTGTTATCTTTTCTTCTTTCTAAAACATTATAAGTTGTAATAATTTTTTTATAACCCTTTTTAAAAGTATCATTTATATAAACCATTGATTTTTTGTTATCCTTAAAAAGATAAGCTTCACATCTTTTAAAATTTTCTTTTGGATGTCCATAAACTAAAGCTAAATAGTGTTTTTCAATTTCATGGTGTTTAAATTTTTCTAAAAGAATATTTAAAGCTTCTTCATTTTTTGCAAACAAAACAAACCCAGATGTGTTTCTATCTAATCTATGGCATGGCATAGGTAAAAAAGAAGAATCTTTATATTTTTCATGAATAATTGTTGTTAAACTATTAATTCCTGTTACTTCTAAATTAAATGGTTTGTTTATAATTAATATATTGTTATCTTCATAAACTATATCTAAAGATATATTAGGCTTTAACAATTCATCTGAAATATAAACCAAAATTTCATCATTTTCATGAACAAGAATATCTTCTTTTATTCTTTTTCCATTTATTTTAATATCTTTTTTTCTAAGAGTTCTATAAAATAAATTACTAGAAAGATTTTCTATATTATCTAATAAAAACTTATTTAATTTTTTTCCATCATATTTTTTATTTACAACTAACTTAATCATATTGACATTATAACATAATTTGATTTTTATGTATAGTTTGTGATATAATAATTATGCAATTTGTTGTTAGTAGTCTATCAAAGAAAGGAATTATCATGGCAACAATTGTAACTAATGTTAGTAAAACTGTAGTCTTTCAAGACTCAAATAAAAATTGCATCCAAGTATGCAATTTTAAAGATGGATTTGTATATCTCTATATGGAAATCAAGATTCTTGTGACTGAAAATGGAGCTAAGAATATAGAAATATCAAATGAGGAAGAGCTTGTTCAATTTATCTCTGGATGTTTTGAAGAAGAATCTAATTTTAAAGAAATACTCTTTGAAGCATTTAATATTGATGAAAATACACAATTTAATGGATTTTTACTTCCAATGGGAGAAAAGATTGAAAAAGAAAATTCTGATATTTGGAGCATAGAAGAAGTATTACATAATTTTATTACTGAGTATGCTAAGAAATTAAGCGAATATACTAAAAATAGCATTAAAGAAACTCAGGAAAAATATGATGAAATTATTGATACTATAGAAGATATTGGATTAGAATGTAAAGATGAAAGTCAAATTCAAGAAGTAAAGGAACTAATAGAAACTCTTGAGGAAGAAAATGAAGAAATTCAAATTGCTATAATTTTTGCTTCATATACAATCAATCTAATTCGAAAAGAAAATTTGGAATTTTCCCAAGCAGCTGATAAAGCATATGAAGAAATAGAAAGATATGTTTTTGAAAAAATAACTAAGGAGAATTTAAAAAAAACTATAAACTGGCTGGAAAAGTATTGGAAGTATGGAGATGAAATAAAAGAATGGTATAGAAATAGAACAATGAAAGAATTTAATGGTTTTGCTGATATGTTGTAAGGAATTTGATAAGAAGACTACTAAATAAATGGTTAATTAACCATAAAAAGAAAAAATAATTTTTCTCCTCCCTTTATAAAAGGGAGGTTCTTTTTGTGATATTTAGGAATATCTAATATTATCAATGAATATATTAGATATGTGAACATTTTGTGAAAAATTTTATAAATATATTGACATTTTCTTAAAATGGGTATACATTATTAGCAGTCACAAAGATAGAGTGCTAAAAATGAAGGAGGTAATATAAATGATTAAACCATTAGGTAGTAGAGTATTAATAAAAATGAAAGAAGGCGAAGAAAAAACTAAAAGTGGTATAATACTTGCTGAAGCAGCACAAGAAAAACCACAAATAGCAGAAGTAATAGAAGTAGGTCCTGGAGAAATGGTAGATGGAAAATTAGAACCTATGAATGTTAAAAAAGGTGATAATGTAATAGTTTCAGAATATTCAGGAACAAAAGTAAAATATGAAGGAGAAAATTATATTATAGTAAGACAAGATGATATTTTAGCAACTGTTGAATAATAAAATAAAAGTTGAAAGGAAGGGTTTTAAATGGCAAAAGTTATTAAATTTGGAGAAGATGCAAGAAAATCTTTATTAGAAGGTGTAAACAAATTAGCAGACACAGTTAAAGTTACATTAGGTCCAAAAGGAAGAAATGTAGTTTTAGATAAAAGTTTTGGAGCACCACTAATTACTAATGATGGTGTTACAATTGCAAAAGAAATTGAATTAGAAGATAAATTTGAAAACATGGGAGCTCGTTTAGTAAAAGAGGTATCTACAAAGACAAATGATGTAGCAGGAGATGGAACAACAACAGCAACTGTTTTAGCACAAAGTATGATTAAGGAAGGTGTTAAAAACGTAGCTGCAGGAGCTGACCCAATGGCTATTAAAAGAGGTATGGATAAAGCAGTAGATACAGCAGTAGAAGGATTAAAAGAAATTAGTTCAAGTGTTAATGGAAAAGAAGATATAGCAAGAGTTGCAAGTATATCTGCAAATAATAAAGAAATAGGAGAATTAATTGCAGATGCAATGGAGAAAGTTTCAAAAGATGGTGTTATAACAATAGAAGAATCAAAAACTTCAAATACAGAATTAAATGTAGTAGAAGGAATGCAATTTGATAAAGGATATTTATCACCATATATGGCAACAGATACAGAAAAAATGGAAGCTGT
>CALXAD010000044.1 GCA_944386195.1 uncultured Clostridia bacterium | reverse complement strand
TTAGATATAGAAAAAGTACAGAAATTTGTGTACTTTTATTTTCCACTTTTTCTGTACTTCTATTTTATCATTTATACATATCTAGTAAATTTTATGAAAATCTTTCATATAAAAAATATAAATCACTAAATTGTAATAACTTCACATATAAGATTAATAATTTTTTTATAATCTCTTTATCTTCTATTTTATTAATATATTCTTATATTATTTCTATGTTAATTTTTTATTATTTTACATCTAACCATAAAAATGTCCTCATTCTTAAAAATAGGACATTTGTTTTATTACAGCTAACAATTTACACCTTATCATTAAACTACTAAAAATGGAGCAGGTAGAGGGAATCGAACCCTCGCGACCAGGTCGGAAGCATGGCATTCTACCACTAAATTATACCTGCATATATGGCATCAAGAAGTTGTTTACAACTTTTCCACACTTTTAACGATATGATACAAATATCAATCAATTTACTAAAGTATATCATAATTTTTATGGATTGCAACACTCTTTCTAAAATTTTAACTTTTTATATGTTAAACAGACATATAATAATTATATTTTAATAAAAATTTGAAAAATAATTTCGTAAAATATACGAACTTTTGTTTACTTGTTGTCTATGATATGTTATACTTGATAGACGAGGTGATAATATATGAATACTGAAATTCACATCAATATAAAAGAAGCTGAAAATTTATTAAACAGTATCAATAATTCTGATACTATTCAGTTTTCTGAATGGACTAAAGAAAAAGCTAATTTAAGATATAATGGAAAACTTCCTGGATTTCCAATATATAATAATTTTATTTACTGGTGTAATCTTGGAATAAATATTGGCAGTGAGCAAAATAAATTAAGACCTGTTCTAATATTAAAAACTTCTAAAAATTCTCCTATATGTACTATTCTCCCACTAACAACAAAAAGATTAGAAGATAACTTCTGGTTTCATATTGATTTAGAAGAAATCAACTCTACTATTTTAGTTGAACAATTAAAAGTTGTTAGCAAAATAAGAATTACAAATCCATATAGGAAAAGAGGAAAATTAGTTACTATTTCACAAAATGATTGGTACAAAATTAATTCACAACTTGAAAGTTTATATAGGTTAAGACCACTAAAAAATGAATAAACTTCTGTATTTTGCTTGACTTTCTGCCATAGAATAGTTTATAATTAGATTAATAAACATTAGTGTCCATTCTGAAAAGAATGTAATCATTATAATCCGATAGCTCAAAAGGCTATCGTTTTTTAATGCATAAAATTTTACACTTCTCATATACTATTACTACATTAGTGTCCATAGCTTTTATGCTAAGTTAGTCATTAATATAGGAGAAAATCTAAAATATTGATTTTCTCCATTTTATTTTCTGATTGATTTTTGTATCTCTCTATTCTATTAGTTTGAACAAAAACATTATTGGTGGAGATGAGGAGAGTCGAACTCCTGTCCATAACATCTTCCATACAGATATCTACAAGTTTAGTTTGTTTTTTATTTTCATTTTATTAACACCAACAAACAGGTTTTAACAAAATATAGCTTTTTAAAATACCTACTACTTTAAAAGCAAAAGTAGCTTCGTTTCCCACTAATATGACACTTTATCTAAACATGTGGGGATATTTAGTAAAGCGTAACTGCAACTTAGGCAGCTAATGCTAATTCTTCTCTATCAGCGTTTATATTTAATTTTGCTTTTTTTAAGTGGCCAAAGCAACCATCCACTACTTGCAATCCATATTTCTGATGTAATGTCGAAACCATTACATCCCCATATATGTACTTATTTATTATACTATAAAAATCCAAGTTTATCAACTTAAAATCCAAGTAATTTTTGCCAATTATTCACATTTCATCAAATAATTCATATTATATTCTAGGTGATTTTATGGCTATAGTTCAAACAAATATTAGTTATTCTTATGAAACAATGATGGCAAATATTCATGATTTACAATATACTTACACATTCCTACAAATGCAAAATTTTGGTTTTAGTGTTTTAGGTAAAAAAATACCAGTAATTAGACTTCGGTCGTGGACCTAAGAAAGTCTTTTATTCTGGCTCATATCATGGAAATGAATGGATAACTTCTGTTATTTTAATGAAATTTATAGAAGATTATTCAATTGCCTATATTAACAATTCTACCCTTTTTGGTTATCGTATTAGGGATTTATTTAATAGCTGTTCTATCTATATTATGCCAATGGTAAATCCAGACGGAGTTGACCTTGTAACCGGCTATTATTCTCCAGAAAGTGATATTTATAAATCTTTTCAAAATATTGCTACAAAATATCCTTCTATTCCTTTTCCAAGTGGATGGAAAGCTAACTTCAATGGTGTTGATTTAAACCTTCAATTTCCTGCTGACTGGAGTAAAGCCAAAGAAATTAAATATTCTCAAGGATTTACCTCTCCTGCCCCTCGTGATTTTGTTGGATTTGGTCCTCTAACAGAACCAGAAAGTTTAACAGTTTATAATTTTGCTCTTTCTTATAATTTTAGCTTAGTTCTTGCATATCATACTCAAGGGAAAGAAATTTATTGGCAATTTAAAAATTTTAACCCACCTAATAGTTTACAAATTGGTGAAGAATTTTCTAATGCAAGTGGTTACAAACTTTCTAAAACACCATATAATTCTAGTTTTGCTGGATTTAAAGATTGGTTTATTCAAGATTTTAACAAGCCTGGTTATACAATAGAAGCAGGAATTGGTGAAAATCCGCTTCCTATATCTCAATTTGATGAAATTTATAAAGATAATATAGGTATATTAATCTTAGGTGCTATAAAAGCTTAGCTTGGACTTTTATTAGTTCTAGCTAAGCTTTTATACTACTCTATTTTATTATCTTTTATGCAATGTTTTAATAATCCACTTGGACATGTAACTTCATCTTTTAAACATTCTATATTACCAAATACTAAAAAAGAATCCTCTGCTCTTGATACTGCAACATTCATCAAACTTTTATTATTATCTATAAAGAAACATCCTTCATCTTTTCCATATGTTGTTGACATTATAATAATTTTTCTTTCTCCACCTTGTAATACATGTATTGTTCCTACTGTTATTCTTTCTCTTATTTCGTTTGGCAAAATCTGCTTTAAAACATTTTTTATTGTAGCTGATTGTGCTTTAAATGGTGTTATTATACCTATTACATTATTTGGTTTTACCTCTTTATAATATTCAAATATTTTATCATAATTTGCTTTTATCCAATTTGCTATTCCTAATGCCTCAGTTACATTACTTCTACTTGTTCCAACTTTTTGTGAATGTAGACTTTCAATTTTTTTATAGCCCATTTTAGGAAATAAATCTTGTCTTTTATCTTCTCTCTTATTACCCCTTAATGGATTTAATTTACCTTTATACACTAAGTCATTACAATATTTAATAATATCATCAAAACATCTTCTATGTTCACTTAAGAATAATCCCTTTTCACCATATTTTTTATATTTACAAGATTTACATGCAACTTTCATAACATTCGAAGTAGATGCTGTTATTCCATTTTTTTCTAAAATATCAAATTCTTTTTCATCTTTTATTATTCCTTCTTGAATTGCTAGTGACTTATCCAATGCTGTTTCTATTCCCCATACAGGTGATATTTGATATTCATCACCAACTACTATCGCCTTTTTTGCAAGTGCAAATGAACATGCTGCAATTTCAGTTGATACTTGTCCTGCTTCATCCACTATAAGCAAGTCTATTGTATTGTATAAATATCCTTTTTTAATGCCATCCCATATTTCAAATTGTTTTGGTAACATATAAAATGTCATAACCATACAAGGTACTATTAATGATAATCTTTCATAATACATTCTTATTACATTTTCAAAATTTGTTCCTTTTTGCTTTTCTGTAAGTTCATTTTCTCCTTCTAACCATCTTGCTTCATAATAATGTACACTTAACCAAAAAGCTATATATCTTGTATGTTTATCTAACCATTCTTCCATTTCTTTTTTATTTGTTATTATTTTTTCTTCCTTAACATCAAACTTTTCTAATTCTTTAAAATTATTCTCATAAGATATTTTATTTTTCTCAACTTCTTTTATTATTAATTGTAATTTTCTTATTTCTTCGTTTTTCTTTTCTATAATTTTTGAATAATATTCTTCTATATAATTTATATCTAATAAATCTATTTGAAAAAATTCCTCTTCATTTACATATAGTTTTAATCTATTTGAAATCTTATTTTTATATTTTTTTATAAAACTTAAAATTTTCCAAAGTGTTGGTATTTCCTTATATTTTTTATTCCAAAAATCTATTCTTTCAACTATATATTTTTTATTATCTTTAATACTATTTATTTTTTGTTGTTTTTCTTCTAAATATTTTTCTATGTCGTTAATTCTTAGATTTTCAAAGAAACTAACAATATTTATTAATTCGTTTTGTATTTGGTTTATCTTCCTTAATCTTTCATGGATTTTGTTTTTATATATTGTAATATTATCTATTTTCTCTTCATTTTTTAAAAACTTTGATGCTTCTTTTATAAATTTTTCTTTAGATTTTTTATATTTTCTTCTTTTTCTATTTCAGCTGCAAAAAAATTACCTCTATTATCTGTATATTGAAAATTCTTTTCTTTTGCTTGCTTTCTTTTATTCTTTGATGGAAAATATATTGCAAAACTATCTACATTTTCAATCCATCTTTCTTCTAAATTATTTTGTTTAAATTTTCTTTTTATTTTTCCAAATGATTCAATTATATTAGTTACTGCTTGGTTATTTGTTGATGATGCTACTATTAAAGGTGGCTCATCTTTTTTTAAGGCTCTTTTTACATATTCATTTGCTACTATTGATTGAATTAACGTTGTTTTTCCTGTTCCTGGTGGTCCTTTTACAGCTAGTATTTCTCCTTCTTTTATATTATTAAAATTATTTATACTTTCTCTTTGGGATTCTGATAAACCATAAATTCCACCCATTTGTCCTAAATGTTTTTTCTGGTTTTCTATTGTATCTTCTTGTAAATCTTCATCTTTTTCCTCTTCTAATTGGATAAACTTTTCATATAAAGGTAATTCTCTTTCTTCCTTTAATATATCTTCATATAAAGATTTTATTGAATATGTAGGATTTATTGTTTTATCTGGAAATATATACATATTATTTTCTAAATTTAAGTATTTAAAAATATCTTTTCTCTTATTTTTATTCCATTTCAAAGTAAACTTTATAAATTCAAAATCTAATTTTTCCTTACAACCTGGTATGTCAAATTTTTCTTTTCCTTTACCATTTATATACCTTAAAACAATTCCTTTCAACTTTGCAAATGTATTATAATCAAGAAATATTACTAATTCTGATTTTTTTAATCTTTCTTCTAAAGTAGACCTATATGTTCCATCTATTATCCATTTTTCATTGTCTAAAATATTTAAAACCATCTCATCTCTTTCTTTTTTATCTCTTTCTACCCAATTATCTTTATAATTAAAACTATCAATGTGATAATTAGGTATATTTAAAACTTTTGATAAATTTTTAGATAAAGTACTTTTTCCAGTTCCTGGTCCTCCTATTATTACAATTCTAGAAACTTTTTTTATATCTACTTTTTCCATATTTTCTCTTAATATTTTCCTAATAATAATTTTTCATTTAATTTTTTATATATTGGTACCATTTTCTTTTCGTTTATTACTTCTAGAGTTTTATCAATATCTATCCATGCTATTTTACTATTCTCATCTGGTTTTATTCTTAAATGCTCTTCTTCATCTGCTTCTAATAAGAATGAACAATCTAAATGTAAATGTGATGATACAAATTTTCCTCTTTTTATATGTGAATCAACTGTAAGTATCTCTATCCCATATATTCCGTCGTATAATACTTTTAAATTTTTTAACCCTGTTTCTTCTTTTGCTTCTTTTAAAGCAACATGTAATAAATTGCTATCTCCATCAGCATGTCCACCTGTCCAAGCCCATGAATCATAAATATTATGATATATCATTATAACTTTTGTTCTTTCTTTATTTACAATCCAATTTGATGCTGTAAAATGACACATCTTATTTTCTCTTGTTAAAACATCGTCAAATGTATCCATGTATTTTAATATTAGTTCTTTATCACTTTCTTCTTGTTCATTAAATGGTTTATAACTTTCAATTTGCTTTCTTAAATTCATTAATTTCCTCCTTATACCATTTTGCAAATTCTTCCATTGCTGATTTTCTTTTTCTATTTTCTCTTTCTTCATTACTCATTTGAGCCATTGTTTTTTCAAATCCTTCTGGAATAAAAATATACCATAAATCTGACCATTTTTCTTCTCTATCAATTCCTTCTTTTTTATATGATAACTTTCCAGGATGTTTACCACAAAAATAATGTATATCTTTTCCATCAAAATATGCTAAACATTCTCTAAATTCACATTTTCTATTTTCTTTATTTTCCATTAATTTTAAAATTCCGTCTATCCCAATTGTTTCTAATGAAAAATTCACAAAAGCTCTTGGGAATCCATTTAATTCTTCTATAAAAAATCCTGTATCTAATGCTATGCATGGATTTTTTACTACTCCATATGCTTGTTTTACTTTAGCTGTTGCTATTACCTTTAAATTATCACTTCTTGGTTCATCAAGCTCAAAATTATACGTACTTATTTTTAAATTTTTAAAATATTTCTCTGCTGATTTTGCTTTTCCTTTGTTATGTGTTACAAATACTATTTCTTCCATTCTTATTCCTTCTTTCTTGGTTATCTTATCATAAACTATTATTTTAATCAATTAAAAAATGAGACAAATAGGGACTGTCCCCAAATTGTCTCATTTTTTTATTTTGTTATCCATTTTACTAAGTTTAAATTTGCTGGTTCTAATATCATTTCATGTCTTGGCATTACTCTAAATGTATAACCATAATTTCCTCCTGTTGTTAACTCTATTTTTGCTGTAAAATAATATTTTCTATGTTCTTCATCTGATTCTGTTAATTGCATAGGTGTTATACTTACATCTTCTACTACACCATTTTCTAATATTTTGCCATAATAAACTTCTACTGTTATATTATTTACATCGATATTTGGAAGTTCTACTTCACATCCTACTTCTATTTTATTTCCAGCATCTATTGTTATGTCATTTAAATTATTTTCATCTTGTGTTATTTTAATATCTTTCCAATTTGTATATAAATCTTTCTTCCATGCATTAAATGCTGCTACATTATCAATATCTTGATAATATTTCTTCGTTAATTTACAAAGTGGCATATAATAGTCAGTTGTATAATCAACAAGCATTCTTGCTGTACTATATTTTCCTCCTGTTGTTATAATTGAATTTTTCATTAATTGTATCCATTTTGTTGGCATTCCATTTTTATCTATATCATAAAATGTAGGAATAATTTTTTCTTCTAGTGTTCTATATAAACTTTGACTATCTGCTTGGTCTTGTGCTTCATATGAATCATACTCTTGATTTCCACCGATTGTCCATCCGTTATTTTGAGTATATCCTTCTGCCCACCAACCATCTAATACACTAAAGTTTAATACACCATTTACAGATGCTTTTTGTCCTGATGTTCCTGATGCTTCCATTGGTCTTCTTGGGTTATTTAACCAAACATCTACACCACTTACTAAATATCTTGACATTGCTATATTATAGTTTTCAAGTAAAAATATCTTTCCTTTAAATTGTGGCATCATTGATACTTGATGAATATATCTTATTAAATCTTGACCTTCTTTGTCTGCTGGATGTGCTTTCCCTGCAAATATTATTTGTACTGGTCTTTCACTATTATTTATAATTTCTGTTATTCTTTCTAAATCTTTAAATATTAGTGTTGCTCTTTTATATGTTGCAAATCTTCTTGCAAATCCTATTGTTAATGCATTTGGATTTAATTTTGATATTATTTCATTTATATCTTCATAACTATATCCAGAACGTCTTAATCTTTGATATGTATTATCTTTTACTAATCGTAGTAATTTCATTTTTCTATCATTATGTATTCCCCATAATTTTTCATCTGGTACATTTTTTATTTTTTCCCATATTTGGTCTTGATACATACTATCTTGCCAGAATGGTATTAGATATTTGTTATATAATTCTTTTAATCTTGGAGCAAGCCATGAGCATGTATGAATTCCATTTGTTACATAACCAATTGGTGCTTCGTTTGCTGCTATTTCAGGCCATATGTCTCCAAATAATTCTCTTGATACTGCTCCATGAAGTTTACTTACTCCATTCTTCTTTCCTGCTATTTTAAGTGCTAATATTCCCATATTAAATCCATTATCTAATTCTTTTCCAGGTTTCATTCCTAGTTTTAAGAATTCTTCCCTAGATAATCCTAATCTTGGCCAAAAATCTTTAAAATATTTTTCTACTAAGTCTAATGGGAATATATCATTTCCTGCTGGTACTGGTGTATGTGTTGTAAATACTGTTTTTGAACTAGCAATATCTTTTGCTACATCAAATGATACTTGTTTTTCTTTTATTATATTTTTAATTATTTCTAATGTTAAAAATGCTGAATGTCCTTCATTCATATG
Organism: uncultured Clostridia bacterium; assembly: GCA_944386195.1. Taxonomy (GTDB): domain Bacteria; phylum Bacillota; class Clostridia; order TANB77; family CAG-508; genus CAG-269. The sequence goes on along the minus strand of CALXAD010000044.1, from coordinate 1,772 downwards.
ATATACTGTTGGATTTAATTTTAAATATTTTGTAAGTAACTCTACTCCAGCTTGTCCTAAAACTATTTCTTGGCGAATTCTCATTTCTTGGTCTCCACCATATAGTCTTAATGTAACATCTCTATCTTCTGGATTATTTTTTTCTATATCTGAGTCTAATAAATATAATTTTACTCTACCTACATTTATACTCCAAACTTTTAAATATAATCTTCTTTTTGGAAATTTTACAAATATGATTAAATCCTCACCTGCATCGTTTTTTACTGGATTTATTGGTAAATCGTATAAATCTATATCATTATATTCTGTTTGTTGATTTCCATTTCCATCTATTTTTTGGTTAAAATATCCGTTTTTATATAATAATCCTACAGCAACTAGTGGTACTCCTAAGTCACTTGCTGATTTTAAGTGGTCTCCTGATAATATTCCAAGTCCTCCTGAATAAATAGGAATTGTTTGGTCTAAACCATATTCAGCAGAAAAATATGCTATTAAATCTCCTCTTTCTTCTGGATATTTTTTACTAAACCATGTGTTTTTACTATTCATATATCCTTCAAATTCTTCTACTATTTTGTCATATTCTTTTAGAAATGACACGTCTTTTGCTACATTTTCCAATCTTTCTTGAGATACACGTTTTAAAAATTTAATTGGATTTTTATTTGAATTTTCCCATAAATCTCCATCTATTCTTTGAAATAGTCTTAAAAATTCTGTATTCCAAGACCACCATAAATTATTTGCTATAGTTGATAATTTTTCTATTCTTTTTGGTAATTGTGGATTTACAGTAATTCTATTAAATAAATACATATATATTCCTCCTTCGTATTTTAGCCATTTCTTTTGCATCTTTTTTTACATTTCTATTATCTATTAAATGCTTGCATTTGTCAAATGTTTTTTTAGTTTTTTTTATTATATTTTTCTTCATTTTTTAATCATAAAAAGTACTACTAATATCAATTAATAGTACTTTTTCTACTATACTTCCTGTTTTAGTTTTTCTAATTCTTCTTTTGTTATTTTTGTAACTTTTATAATATAATCATCACTTACTTTGTTTTTTAACATATTAACTGCTATATACCTAGAACCTCGTCTAACTCCTCGTTGATATCCTCGTTCATAACTTTCTTTATATAGTCTATTTACAAATTCATTAAAATTTTTCATATTTTCTACTACCCTATTTGTAATTTTAATTTATTTAATTCTTTCCTAGTAATATGGCTATATTTTATTATATCTTCATCTTTTACATTGTCCTTTAGCATTTCTTTTACTACTTGTTTAACTCCTCTTTCAAAATTTTCATCACATATTCTATTCATAAATTCATTAAAATTTTTCATATCTTCATCTTCTCCTTTCATTATTATTTCTTCATATTCTTTTATTCCTTCTTCTCCTAAGTATTGGTTTATTTTTTCTGTTTGTTTTAATATTAATGTTAATGTTTTTCTTTCTTCTTCATTTAATTTTTTATTCTTCAATATTTTTGTTATTTCTTTTATTTCTTCTATTGTCTCTACTTTTTCAAATGCCATTGCTAGTGTTATTCCTGCTTCCTCTTTTATTAATTCCTCTATTGTGTAATCATTTATATCTACTACATTGTATATCGGATAATTTTGTTTAGGTATTTTATAATTATTTTCTTCTTGCTCTATTGTTCTTTTGGCATCTGTTAATGTCAATATAAAAATGTACATTTTTTTGAAAATAATTTTGTACAAAATTGTACATTTTTATTTTCAATT
>CALXAD010000043.1 GCA_944386195.1 uncultured Clostridia bacterium | reverse complement strand
CGTAGATTATATTAAATATTAAAAAATAAAGAAAGGAGTCGTATGGTTATTTAAGTTATTAAATATATCATACAAGAATTATATGGAGAAAAAAATAAATAATAATATTGAAAATAACAAAACAAATAAAAAGGAATTTAAATTATTAGACCCTAAAAATGATGTTGTATTTCAAATGTTATTTTCAAATAATGATATAACTAAAGGATTAGTATCTAATATATTAAAAGAAGAAGTAACTTCTGTAAAGACAAATGTAAATAAACAATTATTAGGAAATAATTCAGATGATAAAGTAGGAATAGTAGATTTAAGAGCAATAATAAATGATAATATAGAATGTGAAATAGAAATGCAAATGTTATACTTTAAAAATTTTATTCCAAGATTTCTACATTATTGGTCTAGATTATATTCAAGTCAGTTAAAAGAAGGAGAAGATTACGATTTATTACATAAAACTATTTTTATTGCTATCATTAATCAAAATGTACCAAGACTAAAAGGATTACCTGCACATACTGCGTGGAAAATTAGAGAAGCTGAGAATTATGGAAAAATATTGACAGATAAGATAAGTTAGAATTACATATAATAGAAGTACAAAAAGCAATATAAGAATATAAAAATAATAAAACTGATGAATTAAAAACAATAAATACAGAAAAAGTAATAGTATCATCTAATGAACCTAACGAAGTTTGTGAAGTTTTTAGAAAAATAGAGGATAACTATAATATAAAAATAACAAAATATAATGAAGAAATATATAAAAAAGGATTTATAGATGGTGTAAACTTTATGTTGAATTGTTTAGGGTGAATTAGGGACGTTTCCTTTTGGACATTTTGTCCAATTAGGGACACATCTATAAAAGATTAATAGAAAAATATAAAAGGAAAAAACGTGATAATATCACGAGATTATTGACCAAAAACGTGATTATATCACACTTCTGTTGACAACCTTATAAAAAAATGTTATAATATAGTTGGTGGTAGATATGAAAAGAAAATTATATGAAAATTTATTAAAGTGGAAGAAAGAACATATAAAAATGCCTTATATGCTAGTTGGTGCAAGGCAAACAGGAAAAACATACATATTAGAAGAATTTTGTAAAAATGAATTTAAAAACTATATTTACATTAATTTAGATAGAGAAGAAAGGATAAAAGAAATATTTGAAAAAACAATAAAACCAGAAGAAATAATAACAAATATAGAAGCATTACTAAATATAGATATAAATATAGAAAATACAATAATATTTTTAGATGAAATACAAGTATCGGAAAGAGCAATAAGCTCATTAAAATACTTTTGTGAAAGTGAAAAAGAATATAAAATTGTATGTGCAGGAAGTCTTTTAGGAGTAAAAATAAATAGATTTAAAAGTTCATTCCCAGTAGGAAAAGTTTGGATAGAATATCTATATCCAATGGATTTTGAAGAGTTTTTAGAAGCAATTGGAGAAGAAAAACTAATAAAAATAATAGAAGAATCATATAAAAATATGATGCCAATGGTAGAGCCTTTACACGAAAAAGCATTAAAATTATATTATGACTATATATGTATAGGAGGAATGCCTGCAGCTATAATAAATTACATAAAAAACGATAAAAATATAATTAAATTTGATGACGAAATAAATCAAATGATAATAACATCATATATAGCAGACATGGCAAAATATACAGAAAATATAGAAAGCATAAGAAATAGTAAAATATACAATTCAATACCTGCACAATTAGGAAAAGAAAATAAAAAATTTAAATATTCTTTAGTAGAAAAATCAGCAAGAGCTAGGGAATATGAAAGTTCACTAGACTGGCTAATATCAAGTAATATGATATTAAAATGTGATGGAATAAAACTACCTAAATCTCCATTAAAAGCATATACGGATAATAACTTTAAAATTTATTTAAGTGATATAGGCTTATTAAGAGTACTTTCAAAAATTAATGTAAATGAAATAATAACAAATAGAAATATGCTATATAAAGGAGTTCTTACAGAAAATTATGTAGCTGAAATTTTATATAGTAAATCAAGAGAATTATATTATTGGCAACTAGATAGTGGAAAATATGAAGTAGACTTTTTAATAAATGTAGATGGAGATATAATACCAATAGAAGTAAAAGCATCAGATAATACAACATCAAAAAGCTTAAATTATTATGTACAAAGATATAAACCTAAATATAGCATACGAATATCAAGCAAGAACTTTGGTTTTAGTAATAATATAAAATCGATACCATTATATGCCACACATTTAATTTAAAATTGGGTAAAATTGGGGACGTTTCCTTTTGGACATTTTGTCCAATTTGGGACACATCTATAAAAGATTAATAGAAAAATATAGAAAACAAGAAAAACGTGATAATATCACAAAACTGTTAGTCAAAAATGTGATTAAATCACGTTTTACTTCAATAAAAAACAAAAAATATATTTGTATAAATTTTTTTGAAATACCTAAAATAAAATAATTTGTGAATAAATAAAATAATAAAATTCTGATACCAAGTATGACATAAATAAGTTTAAATATTATAAATTTAATAGGTTTTGAACTGTTCTGAATTTTCGAACAGTTTTTAAAATATTAGAAAAGTAGAAATAAAAAAGAAATAAAAAATATTTTAAGTATGATATTGATATATTATTAAATGAAACAGTATAAATTTAGGGGAAAATAAATTGTTCGGAATTTTCGAACAACTTAAATAAAGAAAAGTAAAAATGTTTGTGCTTTTATTTAAGTTATTAAAAAATAGAAATGAAAAAATAAATTAAAATTAAAATAAAAAATGAGTAAAATACCTTACGGAATAGCGAATTTCTTGTTAAAATCACTTGCAAAAATTAATTAGTTTTAGTATAATACAAATGTAGAAAAATACGAAGAAAAGAGGGAAAACAATGGAAGAAACACCAAAAAGAAATGACGGAAAAATAATAGAAAGAGACATCGAAAAAGAAATGAGAACAGCCTACATAGATTATGCCATGAGTGTTATCGTTTCACGTGCACTTCCAGACGCAAGAGATGGTTTAAAACCAGTACATAGAAGAATTTTATATGCTATGTATGAAGATGGAATAACAGCAGATAAACCATACAGAAAAAGTGCAAATACAGTAGGTTCAGTTTTAGGAAGATATCATCCACATGGAGATAGTTCAGTATATGATGCAATGGTAAGAATGGCACAAGATTTCTCAATGAGATATCAATTAATAGATGGACATGGAAACTTTGGTTCTGTTGACGGTGATGGAGCAGCAGCTATGAGGTATACGGAAGCAAGAATGTCAAAAATAGCATCATACATGTTAACAGACATAGAAAAAAACACAGTAGACTTTATGCCAAATTATGATGATAGACTACAAGAGCCAACAGTATTACCAGCGAGAGTACCATTACTATTAGTAAATGGTTCATCAGGAATTGCCGTAGGTATGGCAACAAACATACCACCACATAACTTAACAGAAGTTATAAATGGAATAATAAAAATAATAGATGAAGATAATGTAACAGACGAAGATTTAATGAAAATTATCAAAGGACCAGATTTCCCAACAGAAGGATTAATACTAGGACGTGAAGGTATTAAACAAGCATACACAACAGGTAGAGGAAAAATAACATTAAGAGCAGAAACAAATATCGAGGAAATGAGTGGAAACAGACAAAGAATAATAGTTTCATCATTACCATATCAAGTAAATAAAGCAAACCTAATAAAAACAATATCAGATTTATCTAAAGAAAAGAAAGTAGAAGGAATCTCTGAATGTAGAGATGAATCAGATAGAAAAGATAAAGTAAGGGTTGTAATAGAATTAAAAAGAGATGTAAATGCACAAGTTGTATTAAATCAATTATTTAAACATACACAAATGCAAACAACATTTGGAATAATTATGCTTGCATTAGTAAATGGAGAACCAAAAATACTAACATTAAGACAAGCATTAGATTGTTATATAGACCATAGAAAAGAAGTAATCACAAGGAGAACAAAATTTGACTTAGATAAAGCATTAGCTAGAGCACATATATTAGAAGGATTAAAAATAGCTTTAGATTATATAGATGAGGTAATTCAAATAATACGTTCTTCATATGATGATGCAAAAGAAAGATTAATGGAAAGATTTGGTTTATCAGATGTACAAGCACAAGCAATATTAGATATGAGATTAAAAACATTATCAGGATTGCAACGTGAAAAAATTGAAGAAGAATATAAACAATTAATGGAATTAATAGACCACTTAAGAGCAATATTAGGAAGCGAAAAACTATTATTTGATGTTATGAAAGAAGAATTAATCGAAGTAAGAGATAAATTTGGAGATGAAAGAAAGACAAAAATAGTAGCATCTGCTGCAGAAATAGATGAGGAAGATTTAATAAAAGAAGAACAATGTGTAGTAGCTTTAACACACTTTGGATATATTAAGAGAATGCCTATAGATACATATAAGAGCCAAAGAAGAGGTGGAAAAGGAATAACAGGAATGGCAACACGTGAAAATGATTTTGTAAAAGAAATATTTACAACATCAACACATGATATGATATTATTCTTCACAAATAAAGGAAAACTATATAAATTAAAAGGATATGAAATTCCAGAAGCAGGAAGAACAGCAAAAGGAACAGCAATTGTTAATTTATTAAGTTTAGACCCAGGAGAAAAAGTGTCAGCAGTAATTCCAATTCAAAACTTTGCAGATGGAAAATATCTATTAATGGCAACTAAAAATGGTCTAATCAAGAAAACACCATTAAAAGAATATGATACAACAAGAAGAACAGGATTACAAGGAATAACTCTAAAAGACGAAGATGAATTAATTGCAGTAAGATTAACAGATGGAGAAGATAATGTAGTTCTAGTTACAAGAAATGGATTATGTATTACATTTGATGAAAAAGAGGTAAGACCAATAGGAAGAGTAGCGCAAGGTGTAATTGGAATTAGATTAGATGATGATGATGAAGTAATTGGAATGGAATCTGTAATTAATGGCGGAAAAGCAACATTACTTGCAATTACTGAAAATGGATTTGGAAAGAGAACAGAACTTGACGAATATAGAGTACAAAAAAGAGGTGGAAGAGGAGTAATTACTTACAAAATAACACCAAAAACAGGAAAACTAGTGGGAGTAAGAGTTGCAACAGAAGATGATGACGTAATGCTTGTTACAGATACAGGAACAATTATTAGATTAAAAGTATCAGAAGTAAGCATATTAGGAAGGTCAACACAAGGTGTTACTTTAATGAGAACAAGTGATGGTGGTAAAGTAGTAGGAATGGAAACTTTAAAACCTGAAAGAGACGGATTAGGAGATATAATATAAAAATAAAACCCTATTAATGTTAAACATTAGTAGGGTTTTATTTATCTTTTAAATCTTAAATCATCACCAAAGAAATAATAAATATCATAATAACCTGCAATTCTAGAACCAATACGTTCTTCATAATTATTAAAAATATCATTAATATTTAAATTAGTAGAAATAATAGTTTTAGTAATTTTATTATTTAAATTTAAAATACGAGTATTTATAATAGTAAATAATTCACTAAGTTTCATACTATTTAAAGTTTCAGTTCCTAAATCATCAATAATTAATAAATCAGATTCTAGTACAGATTTATAAATGTTATTATCAGTATTTTTGTTTTTACTCATCTTATAATCTATTACGCTTTCAAGTAATACAGGAGCTGTTTGGTAAAGGACGGTCTTTCCTTTTTTTAATAAACTATAAGCAATACAATTTGACATAAAAGTCTTGCCGTAAACCAGTATTGCCTGTAAAAAGTAAATTTTTTTGATTAGGATTATCAAAGTTTTCTACAAATTCAATACATTTTTCTTTTATATTTAATATATTTTTTCTTGGAGAGATATTAAACCTATATTTGGCAACATCAACTTCGTCAGAAAAAATATCAACATTAAAGGTAGAAAAATTCTCTTTATCTAAATTAGACATATTAGATTTATTAAAAGAATAATTAAGTAGTTTTTGCCTTAAACAATTACACATATGTGTCTGATAATTTGAATCTGTAAAATAACCAGTATCATTACAAATATTACATTCATAATGAGGTTTTAAATAATTTTCATTTAAATTTAAACTATTTAAAATTTCGGTTTTTTGTCTTTTTAAATCATTAACACGTTCTTCTAGTTCATTTTGAGCAGAAGAGGAATTACCATATTTAAGAATATTTTTTGCTGTATTAATTGCAAAACTATTTAAATTATCTTCAATTTCCTTTAATTTTGGAACATTTTCATATAAAGTTTCCTTTCTTTTTTCAGCATCCATTTCTGCTTTTAACTTTTTTTTAGCATATTCTTGTAAAATAGAACTTAATATATCCATTTACCCCTCCTTGTTGTTATTTGCGTAAAGAAAATCTAAATTAGAATATTTACGTTGTTCATAATTTGCTTTATTTACCTTAGTTTTTAATTCTTTAGTATTTTTCTCTTGTTTCTTTCTTTGTTCCAAAAAGGCGTTAATTTCAGAAGGTGTTTTTAAGTTTCTTTCATGCCAATCTGTAATAATATTGTTAATATATTCAAAAGTAGGATTTTGTTTAAATGTAGTCCTTTTTAAAGCTATTTCAATAATATTCATATCATAACCAAAGTTTAAAACCCAATTTTCAATATAGGCTTCTTCATATTGAGTTAATCCATTATATCTACCAAGTTTTTTAGCAATTGATTTTTTGATTTTATTTAAAATTTCTTGTTGTTCATAATATCTATCTAAATCATTCCAAGTTTTTATTTTATTGCTTGCCCATGCTTCCGCAACAGTTTGAACATAATTTCTATGTAAAGCACTACGTTTGTAGCAATAATCAAATAAAGCAATCATAACTTGTTCATCAAAATTATATTTCCTAAACCATAGGTCAATATCATTATACCAAGAAGGTCCCATAATTCCTTGAAAATACATATTATTAATATGTTCAATTGCTTTAGCTTTGGATTTATTTTTAGCAGTTTGTTCAATTTTCTCTTTAGAAAGACTTAAATTAGGAGTATATAAATTGTGTAAAGTAGCCTCTTGTAAATCAATGATAATATATCCTGTAGTTTTTTTCATAATTAAACCATGTTCTTCTAAAAATTTTGTACCTTCATTAATAACAGTAAGTGGAATGTTTAATTTCTTAGAAAGGTCATTTAATTTAATATCTTTACCATATTTAGATAAAAAAATTAAATATAAATAAATCTTTAAATAATCACCAGGTATTTCTGATAAATGTTCTGAAAAAAATATATCTGGAATACTTGTTTCTGAAAATAAAAGTGGCTTTTCTTTCTGTTCTAACTTCATTATAATCTCCCCTAATCATGTTCGTATTTGTAACCTAAATTATAACTTTTTTAGACAAAAAATTCAAGTTAAATTTTTATAATTTTTATTATAGAAATATAATTTTTGCCTAAAAATAAATTTAAATAAATATTTAAAAACATATATAATATTTTCTCCATGAAAACCAGCGAAGCTAAAAAGAAGAAGTGGAAAACAAAGTGAAATAAAAACAAAAACTTTTGTATTAATAGAATCAAATAATAAATTAACAAATAAAAAAACAAGTGCATACCAAATAATATTTACTAAAGCAGTTTGGTAATCAATAATACCTAAAATTTTATTTTTAAAGTGATAATTTTGTGGAAAAATGAATTTCATATTATGCCTCCTTAAGTTTTAAAATTGGAAAAACTTTTCACAGATTGTGAAATATTTGTGGAAACTCCACCTATAAATTCACGTACAAAAGTATTTGCTCTAATTAAAGCATAAATACCACCAACATATATAAATTTATTAAATAAATTAGTAGATGAGTAATCTAAAGAAAATAAAATGAGAAGGACTAATGATACAATAATTTGTATAAAGAGTAATGAAAATAGATTTTTAAGCCAAGATTTAAAGAACCATGATGTGCTATTTAAACTAAGAGAAAGAAAAGCAAAAGGAGCAAGTAATACAAAGACTTTTATCATAATATATCTTAAAGAATACGAGAAAACCAGACTAAGAAGAGAAACACTTAAGACACTTTTAATTAAACCATCTACTGAAAAAATGTTTAAAGAATTTGTATCAACAGCCATGTTTGTATTAATAATAGAAATTAATTGAGAAAAACTAATTTCTTTATGAAAAAGATTATATCCTAGTTCTCTAATCGCAAGCGAGATATTAGAATTTAAATCTAATATAATTTGGACGATAAAAAATGAAAAGTTCATGCAAATTCCAAAAACAACTAATTTTATAATAAAACTAAAAGGACTATCTACTCTATGGTATGTAATATGAGACATTAAATATCTAAAACTATAATACAAAATAAATCCTAAAAGTAAGGAATTTGCAATTAAAAGAATACCTTGAGAAGTAGATGAACCAAATAAGTTTGTAAAATTTTTATCATCCAAAATATTAGAATTTACAAAAGTAATTTCATCCAAAACAGAATAAAGATTATTATCAATAGAAGCAAAAAGAGTTTCAAATATACTATTTATAGTATTAATAATTACTTGAGTTATATCATTTGAATTTTCCAAAAGAACCCTCCTTAACCGATTAAAGATTTTATAGCAGATAGAATTAAATCAATTGCTAAGATAAAAGCATATGAAAATAAAGAACCTTTTATAATTTTCTTACCCATTCTAATTTTTTCTTCATCACCAAAACTAAATTTTTTCATAAAAACACCACTACCAACAGCAACAGCTGCAGCAGGAGTTGCAATTTTTATAAGCCAATCTTCAATACTTTCAAATGCAGAGTTTATTTTAGTAACAATTTCTGGGTCTCCCCATGCAAAACAAGATGAAGAGATAGTAATTAATAAAATAAAAAATAAAATAAATGTAAAACTAATATAAAATTTTTTCTTATTCATATAAATCATTCCTTTTATAAATTTAGATTTTAGGGAAAATCTATAAACCGTTTTCTTTAAAATGAGGAAACATTTTTAATTTTTTAGGTGGATAAATAATATTTCCATCAGATAAAAAAGTAAGAGCGGTAAAAGTTTCTAATTTTTGAGTAAAAAATTTAGAATCAAAAATAAAATCATTTTGAATATAAGTACTATATGTTTCTGAAATATTTGAATCTTCTGAGTTTAAAGTTTGGGTTATGTAACTAAAATTAGTCTTTTTAGCACTCTCAGAAATACTTCTAGAAACTTTTTCTTTATCTTCTTTACCAAGTTGCTTTTGAGCTTCTTCGATTGTAAAAGAATCATCTGTTCTAAACCAGATTTTATTAATTAGATTTTGAACAATTACTTTAACACTAGATTCATCTTTTAAAGTAGTTTTTAAAGAAGAATAACTTTGAGTGCTTAATATATTAATACATTTTGCTTCTCTACTTAAAGAAAAGAACTCACCATCAGTTTTACTTGCAAACTTATCATATTCATCACAAATAAAAGCAGATGTATGAACATTATTCTTGGAAAGATTAGTCATTATTTCTGTTTGAAAATCAAGTTTTAAATATGTTGCTATAATTCTAGAAAGAATGTCATATTCGAAAATATTCATATTAAGGATTACAATTTTCCCAGAAGATAGAACTTCGTTAAAACCAGTAAATGTAAGCTTATCTTTAGAAGAGCAAAATGTGTTTTTAACATCATAATCAGAAACAAAAGTAGATGTGATTCTGGTAATTTCCGAAATTAAGATTCCTTTGGTTCTACTATCTAAGTTGAAAAATTCTTTTTCAAAGAAATCAATACATTCATTTAGTTCATATATTTGTTCATTATTAAATTTACAAGAAATAAATAAATTTCTTAAAATAGATATCTTTTCTTTGTAGTAATTAGGATTAGTAACTAATTTATGAAGTTCAGAAAAAGTAACATATCCATCATTATAAAGTCTACAAAGTTTAATACATTCACATAATACTTCTTCAGCCTTATCAAGCCAATATGATTCAGAATTATTTTCTGAAAAAAGGAGTAAAATTGTTTTTAATCTGTTTGCTAAAATTTGAGGTTTTAAATTCGGCTTGTGTAGTGGATTATAAAATACATTTGAATTTAGCCCAAGAACAATTAAGTCTTTAGATAAATTATATTTATCACAATATGTTTTTACTTGTTTATAGTAATTACCTTTTACATCTAAAATAAGCATGCCAATTTTCTTGTTAGGATTATAAGAGTTGTATTGTAAAAGTTGTCTTGTAAAGGGATACATAGCACTTGAAGTTTTTCCTGAGCCAATTGTTCCTGTAATTAAAAAATTTTGGTAAAGACCGATTTTCTGGTATATAAATAATTTTTTTATTTTCATCTTCTCCAATTTTTAAAAATAGTGAGTTTTTTAAAGATTGAAATTTTGTTATTTTTTCTTTGGTATCAACCTCAGATTTTGCTTTGGAATTAGAATTTTTTATTCTTAGAATTAAATTTTTAAAAATTTTTAAAGTGTTTGAAATATGAAGATAAATAAATTGTCCTATAAAAAAGAATGAAATTATAGATGTAAAGATATATGTCGTTTTAATAATTTTCCATAAATCTGGATTTTGGGAACAAATATCAAAAGGGTGAATTCCATAAGGTATTATAACTTCATCTGCTACGAAAATAGGATGAAAAATTTTAAAACTAATAAAACTAAGAATAGAAGAAAGTACCAAAGAAAATAAAATACTTTTCTTATTTATAAAAATTACCTCCTTTAAAAAGATTTTTTCTTAATTTTCAATTTTGCTCCTTGTTTATTATTGAATAAAACTATATCGAAAAAAGTATATAATGAATATAAAGTGATAAAAAGATATATAATAAATGTGATAAAAAATAAATGAATTAAATTAGAAATGGTTATCACCGCCTTACGATTTTTTAAATAATACAACATTTTTTCTAATTTGTCTATACTTTTTTGAAAAAATATGGTAAAATTTATTATGGACACTAAAAAAAGGAGGAATTCAAAGTGAAAGTTGATAAAGATACACGTATAGGAGATTTACTAGAACAAGCTCCAGAAAAAGCAGAGATTTTATTAAATGCTGGTATGCATTGTATTGGATGTCCTGCATCACAAATGGAAACTATAGAAGAAGCTTGCGAAGTTCATGGAATAGATGTAGATGAAGTAGTAGAAAAACTAAATGCAGAGGAGTAAAATATAGTAAATTTATATATAAATAGCATAAATTTTAAAAAATGCACAAAAAAATGATGAGTTCAAAAAATTAATGCAACAAAATATGTAAAAAAATAGACACATATAGAAACCTAATATATAATGTTAAG
>CALXAD010000042.1 GCA_944386195.1 uncultured Clostridia bacterium | reverse complement strand
AATAAAATATATAAAAATATCCCAGTTAGCATATAGCTAATTAGGATATTTTTTATTACTTAAGTCTGAACAGTAACCTATTTTTAGTCAAAAACAAATTTTTTGTTCATTTCTTATTGACACTGACCTTTTTTTGTGCTATTATAATAATTGTCATTCAGACATGGGTCAATAGCTCAGGTGGATAGAGCACAGGCCTTCTAAGCCTGGTGTCGGGGGTTCGAATCCCTCTTGGCTCACCAAAAGAAAAACCTTGATTTCAATACTTATCAAGGTTTTTTATTTTTGTTTTTTCTTGTCTATTTAGTCCATTTTGTGTACTTTTTATATTGTTTAGTGTGTCAAAAAGTATGTCAGATTTTTGAGTCTATTTTACTAAATTTTTAAACTTTTTCCCGCTTATGTATTCTAAACTTGGAATGCTAAGTAAATTTTCTTTATCTATTAGCTCTATGTATTCTTTTTTGTTTTTTACTTCTTTAATCATTTGTAGAGATTTTTTATATATATTTCTTATATTCATATTTACCACCTCTGTTATAATTATACTATATTATGTTAATTAATTGTGTCGAAAGTAGTCGAAAACAAAGAATTATTTTTTCTAACTGTCATTAATTATAATATTTTTGACTTTTATGTAAGTTAATAATATAACTTTTATTATTGCTGTTTGACAAGTTAAAATCTCTAAAGTATAATATCATTAGAAATTTTTAGGAGGCTGGATTATGACACTAAAAGATGTTTTAAAAAATATAGATATTATTGATACAAAAGGTAATTTGGATATTGAAATAACAAATATATCATCTGACTCAAGATTAATAAAAAAAGATGGACTTTTTTTTGCAATAACAGGCTATAAACTAAAGGGAACTGATTTTATAGAAAGTGCCATAAAAAATGGTGCAACTGCTGTTGTTGTTGAAAAAGATGTAGATTTAGATTCATTAAATTATACTAATATAACATTCATAAAACTTGATAACATTAGAAGAAATTTAGCAATATGTAGTTGTAACCTTTATGATAATCCATCAAGAAAATTAAAGCTTATTGGAGTTACTGGAACAAAAGGAAAAACAACTTCAACATATATGATTAAATCAATACTAGAAAAACATGGATATAAAGTTGGATTAGTTGGAAGTATTGAAACTCTTATTGGTGACAAACAATTAAAAATAAATGATAGAACTACTGGTGAAAGTTATGAAATACAAAAAACACTAGACACAATGGTTAAAGAAAATGTAGATATTGTTGTTTTAGAAGTATCTTCACAAGCAATGAAATTAGATAGAGTAGTAGGTTGTGATTTTGATGTTTCATTATTCACAAATTTAAGTGAAGACCATATTAGTCCAAATGAGCATCCTACAATGGAAGATTACTTTAATGCCAAACTTTCTTTATTAAAAATGTCAAAAAATTGTGTTGTAAACTTAGATAATGAATATACAAAAAAGATACCTTCTTTATTACCAGATAAAAACATTGTCACATTTGGAGTAGAAAACAAAGCAGATTTCATGGCAAAAGATTTTGAATATACTAACCATTCTGTTTCATTTACATTAGTAACTAAAGACCATGAAGAAAAAGTAGAAGTATCTATTCCAGGAAAATACATGGCATATAATGCTTTAGGTGCAATTGCTATTTGTAGTTTCTTTAATGTTAAATATGAGGATATAAAAAATGGATTAAATCATTTTAGCGTTTTTGGTAGAAGTGAAATGGTACCAAATAAATTAGGCCTTAAAATTATGATTGACTATGCACACACTCCATCAAGCTTACAATCTATTTTAGAAACTGTAAAACCATATACAAAAGGTAGAGTTATTTGTACCTGGGGTGTTGGTGGCGATAGAGACCATGCTAAACGTCCTATCATGGGTGAAATTTCCGGAAGGCTTGCTGATTTTACAATTCTTACTTGCGACCAAGCACGTACAGAAGACCCAGCAAAAATAGCTGCTGATATTGAAGTTGGATTAAAGAAAACAAATGGTAAATATAAAATTATAATAAATAGAACAGAAGCTATTAGATATGCAATTCATATGATGAATAAAGATGATATCTTAGTTTTACCTGGCCTTGGAAATGACCTTTATATAGAATATATGGGAGTAAAACATCCTTATAATGAACGTACTGTAATAAAAGATATTATTGATGAAATGATAAAAGAAAAAGAAGCCAAAAAATAGAAATTAAATATGTAATATTTAGCAAAAATGAGGCTAGTTTTAGTCTCATTTTTGTTTTTGGTATTTTTCATTTATCGCACATATTTAAGCAACCCATATATTAGTGCTCCAATTGTTGCAATACTACTTACAGCTACTAATATTGTAGCAGCAATAACTCCAAATAACCAATATTTCATTTTTCCTCCTATTTAGGATTGTGTTTTTTCCTTGCTAAAAAGCAAGAAATCTACATTAGCTTTTGCTAACACTTATTATTATAACACTTTTATGAATTATAGTAAAATTTTAGAACAAAGGCTCTTCTATTCTATATCAATTATTCCAGAAAAAACATTAGTTGCAATTCCTCTCATATAAATATCATCTTTTTTATAACTAATATTTAACTCTCCACCTTTTAAAAGAACCTTTACGTTTTTATCGCATAAATTTTTATAAACACATGTTGCAACAGCAGCGCAAGCTCCTGTACCACAAGCATAGGTTTCTTTAGAGCCCCTTTCCCACACTCTTAACTTTATTAAATTTCTATCTAATATTTCTACAAACTCTACATTAGTTCTATTAGGAAAATTTTTATTATTTTCGATTATAGACCCATATTTTTCTATATTTAAATTATCTAAATTTCTAGCAAAAATAATAGCATGAGGATTCCCAATATTTACTTTTGTTAATGTAATCATTTTATTAAAAACATTTATTTTTAAATCTTTTTCTATTTTTGGCTTTCCCATATTTACTTCTACTTCTTGAACTAATCCTTCTTTGCTTTTTAAAATCTTTACATTTTTTATTCCTGCTAAAGTTTCTATATTAAAAACTTCTTTTGTAGTTAATTTATTATCATATACATATTTTGCAAAACATCTAATACCATTACCACACATTTCCGCTTCGCTTCCATCACTATTAAAAATCCTCATTTTAAAATCAGCAACATTACTACTTTCTATTAAAATAACGCCATCTGCTCCAACACCAAAATGCCTATTACTTAAATATCTAGAAACCCTTGGTAAAATATCATTAGTAAGATTTAAATATTTATTTCTTATTTTATCTATGTAAATATAATCATTTCCTAAACCTTGCATCTTTGTAAATAGTATCTTCATAAAAAGCCTCCTTTTTACATTGTATTAATCAAACATAAAAAAAGTGCAATTTAATATTATTAATTTTTCATTAATTCTATTTCCATGCTTGTCTTTTTGTTATATAATGTTTTCAAGGTGGTGATAACCATGAAAATACTAATGCGAATAATTATATTTTTATTACTTGTTGCTCTTGTTGGCTTTACTATCTTTTTTATAATAGGATATAGTACATATTCAAAAGCATTAGAAGAAAAACCATTAATTACTCGTATAGATGAAATTACAGAAAAAGAAAATTATGTACCTTTTGACGAATTATCTAAGAATTATATAAATGCTGTAGTAGCTGTTGAAGATAGAAGATATTATGAGCATGGTGCTATTGACCCTATTGGAATTGCAAGAGCAATTTGGGTAAATATTACAAATTGGGACTTAAGAGAAGGTGGAAGCACTATTACTCAACAAGTTGCAAAAAATGTTATATTCTCACAAGAAGATACAATACCTAGAAAATTAGGTGAAATTATTGCAGCATTTGACCTAGAAAAAAATTATAGTAAAGATGAAATATTAGCTATATATGTAAACACTTGTTACTTTGGAGATGGATATTACGGAATATATGATGCAAGTATGGGATATTACAACAAAGAGCCAAAAGATTTAAACTTAGATGAAGCATCAATGTTAGCAGGAGTTCCAAATGCTCCTTCTGCTTATTCACCAAATGTAAATCCAGACCTAGCCAAAAAAAGACAGCAACATGTTTTAGAAAAAATGGTAGAAAACGGATATATAACACAAGAAGAGGCTGATTCAATATAGCCTCTTCTAATCTTTTTTCCAATCCATTACATATTCTTTTTCATTAGTTTTTTCATCTATTTGAATTTTTTGATTTACAAAACCTTGTGAAACATAAAAAAGAATAGCATCCATATTTTTTTCATAAACATTTAGTTCTAACTTATCATATCTTTCTTTAACATAATTTAATAATTTTCTTCCAATTCCCTGTCTTTTATATTCTTGCCTTACAAATAAAGCTCCTATATAATAATTATCTAAAACACTTATAAACCCCTTTATTGTATCATCTTCTACATATACATATGTATTTGCTTTTTTTAAATATTCATCTTTTACCTTATTAAAATTTAAAAGCCAATAATCTTTATCTATAAAACTATGTGCCTGAAAATTTCCTTTTGTCCATATTGTCATAACCTTTACTGTATCTTCATCTCTAAACTTTCTTATCATATGTTTACCACCTTACTTTATTATTATTCCCAACAATTTTGATAATTCTAATGCTTGGAACTCATTTACAATCATACCTTTTAAATCTTTTTTTCCTATTATAATTCCTTCTATGTTACAATTAGAAAAATCAATTTTATTTAAGTTTGTGTTAAAAATCTGTGAATTTGTAAAATCTATTTTATTAAATATTGCATTTTTTAACTTAGTTTCACTAATAGAACTGTTTGAAAAATTTGATTCATTTATTTTCACATTTTTTAAACTTGCTAAATTAAAATTACTATATTTAAAATTACAAGAATTAATTTTACATTCATATATGCTTGATTGTGTAAAATTTCCACCTATTATTTTACAATTAATAAATTCTACTTTTACAAAGTTTGCTTCATTAAAATTAGAATTAGAAAAATCACAATCTTTAAAAATGACTTTATCAAAGCTAGATAATTCAAAATTTGTTTCTATAAACTTACAATTTCTAAATTCACAATTACTTATTTCTTTTTTTGATAAATCAATTTTATTTTCATTAATTTCTTTAAATAATATATTTTTTATATAATCCTCTAAATTGTCTATTTTATTTAACTCTTCCATATTTTCTCCTATTTTTCCTAGGATATATCTTACAATAAATTTTGTCAAGAAAAAAACTTAAAGTAAAAAATTCTTTAAGTTCTTTTTATTTTTTATTTTTTTGTTTTTTATTCATTTTCTCTAATTCTAAGTAAGATAATTCTTTGGCAGAAAAATAATCTCCTTTACTAATACATGAAATAATTAATTTTAAAAACTCTGTATATTCCTCATCTCTTATCATTTTATAATACCTCTTTTTTACTAGAATATTTTATTATATTTTTGAGTATAACTAATAGTGCACCATATTTAAAAAGATACTATCATATATCTTTTATGATTTCAAGACTTTTATGTCGTTTTTTAGTAATTTCTTCCAAATTTGTTTGTTCATATTAATAATGTGTTCATTATTTAAAGCGTCGTTGTTATACTATTAGCAAACAAAAATCATTGTGGAGGGAGATTTATATGGAGTCTTTTACAAAACGTGATATTGATAAATCATTTGGAAAGTTAATTAAACAATATAGAAAGAAAAATAAAATCACACAAGAAGCTTTAGCTGAAAAATTAAATATTTCAGTCAAATATATATCTAGAGTAGAAAATGGTACAAGTGGATTAAAAACACAATCTTTATTAAAATGTATAAATATTTTAGGAATTGAACCTAATTTATTATATGGACCATTTATTACTCATGAAGATGTAAAGAAAGATATTGAATTATCTAATAAAATAAAGAGTCTTTCAGAAGCTAAGAAAGAACTTACTTCTTCAGTAATAGATTTATTAAAAGATTTTAAATCTGAAGATAATGAACAAAAATAAAATTTAAAATATTTTAGGAGATTTACTTAATTAGCAAATCTCCTTTTTATTTTTTATTCTTCCCAGAATGCTTTATATGTCTTATATGCTGAATACACATCAAATTTACTTGTTACTTCATATGGAGCATGCATTGAAAGTACTGGAACACCACAATCTATTACATCTGCACCTTTATTGGCAATAATATATGCAATTGTTCCTCCTCCTCCAACATCTACTTTTCCAAGTTCTGCAACTTGATATCTTATATTATTTTTCTCTAATACATTTCTTACCCAAGCTACATATTCTGCATTAGCATCAGATGCTCCTGATTTTCCTCTTGAGCCTGTATATTTATTTAAGCTTATTCCATTTCCTATAAATCCAGCATTATGTTTATCAGATACTGAAGCATAAATTGGGTCAAAACCTGCATCTACATCTGATGATAACATCTTAGAATAACAAAATACTTTATCTAATAAATTTGGTCTATTTACTCCTAATTTATTTAACATTTCAGAAATAAAGAAATCAAACATATGTGATTCCATACCTGTATTTCCTATACTTCCTATTTCTTCTTTATCAGATAAAATACATACTGCAGTATTTTTAACATTACCTAATTCCATCATTGCATGTAAAGATGTATAAGCACATACTTTATCATCTTGACCATATGCTGCTATCATACTTCCATCCAATCCCATAGTTCTTGCTTTAAATGCTGGTACTAATTCTATTTCTGCACTTGTTAAATCTTGTTCTGTTATTCCATATTTTTGATTTAATATATTTAAAATATTTAATTTAACTCTTTGAGATTGTTTTTTATCTCCATATGGAATACTTCCTATTAAAAGATTTAAATCTTCTCCATCTACACCATTTTTAAGTTTTTTCTCCATTTGTTCTTGTGCTAAATGTGGTAGTAAATCTGTTATTGTAAATATTGGGTCGTTTTCATCTTCACCTATATTTATTTCTATTTTTTCGCCAGATGTTTTAACAATTACACCATGCATGCTAAGTGGAATTGTTGTCCATTGATATTTTTTAATTCCTCCATAATAATGTGTTTTAAAATAAGCTAATCCGCCATCTTCATATAATGGATTTGGTTTTAAATCTAATCTTGGAGAATCAACGTGTGAACCTATAATATGCATTCCATTTTCTATTGGATTTTCTCCAATTATAGCTAAATACATGCTTTTTCCTCTATTTACAAAATAGATTTTATCTCCTGGTTTTAATGTATCTATTCCCATAATATCTTTATAACCATTCTCTTCAGCTAATTTTTTAGCATTTGTTATAAACTCTCTTTCTATTTTTGATTTATTTAGAAAGTCCATATATTTTTTAGATACTTCTTCTATATCTTTTCTTTCTTCTTCAGTTGTATTTTCCCAACCACTTTTAGTATTTCTAAACAATTTTTGTTTTAATTCATCTTCCATTTATATACCTCCTGTTTTTATTATTTTAATTCTTACTTAGTATATCACTATTACCGATATTTTTCCACTATTTTTTATCATTTATTCTTTAGCTATCAAATATTGCTTTTACTGTTTTATTTTTAATATTTAATTTTTTTACTATTTTACTTTGAATATATGTACTTATTATTGACATTACTACAAGGTAAATATATTTTTCATACCATTTTACTTCAAACTTAACAAAAGCAAAAGTATTCAAGTAAAATATTTGCCATAAATAAATCCACATCGTATGGCTTCCTATAAACGATATTAATTTATTATTTAATTTTTCTTTTATATTTAATATATTTTTTCTATCTATTAAATAATACAAAAGTAAAGATATTCCTATTCCATAAGCTAAATAATATAATCTTGGCGGATATTTATAATCACTTATTTTAGTAATTTGATTTTTTGTAATATAAAATACAGTAAATATTATTACAAAAACTAACAAAAATATTGCTGTAACCTTTAATAATTTTTTATTATCCCAGTTTTTAGCTTGCATTCCAACATATACACATAAAAGACCATATGGTATTAAATAATATACACCATATTGGAAAAATTCATTTATATCTCCTATTGTATAATATAATATTTCATAAATTATAAATAAACTTATGATTATTATTTTTTTGTATTTTTTTATATTCATTAATATAACAACTGAAATAGCACATAATATATATACTCTAATTATCCAAACATATCCGATTCCATTTGTTAGTGTATAGCTTGAAAGTATTGTGTTTTTATCCATCGGAAATACAGGATTAAATATACAAACGATTTTTTCTAATATAAAAAGAACTGTTAAAAAAATATATGTTGGCACTATTAATCTAATCAATCTTTTTCCTATGTATTTAAGTCCACTTCCACTTCTTTCATATGATTTTACAGCTAACACTCCAGAAAGTATTACTAATAAAACCACATCAAAATTTCTTATTTCATCTATAAAAGTTGGTGCACTGCAATGTGCTAATATTATCAATAAAAGTCCTATACATTTTAAGATATCTATTGATACTTCTCTTTTTGTCTTTTCCACCAAGAATTCCCCCTTATTTTTTACTTCATATAGTCTAAAACTTTTTTAATATTTTTTCAATATTTTTTTACATTTTGACCATACTACTAAAAGAGGTGAATTCCATGAATTCTTTATGGCTTTCTTATGAAAATATTAAAAATCTTGATTATAAAACTAATTTAAAAGGCTCTATAAATTGTGATGTTACGATTATTGGTGGTGGAATTTTTGGTGTTACTTGTGCTTATTATTTAAGTAAATTAGGTTATAAAACTGTTATCTTAGAAAAATTCTCAATAGGAAGTAGAACAACTGGACATACAACTGCCAAAATAACAAGTTTACATGGTTTATTTTATGATTATTTAATTAACTCATTTGGTAAAAAATTTGCTAAAGATTATTTAGATGTAAATGAAAAAGCAATTGAAAATATAAAAAATATTATTGATGAAAATAATATTAATTGTGATTTTAAATATCAAAATAATTATGTTTATGCAAATAATGAAGAAGATTTATCAAAAATAAAAAAAGAAATAGATGCTGTTTCAAGTTTAGAATATAATTGTGAATTTGTAAGTAAACCTTCTCTTCCTTTTGATACTTTGGGTAGTATTTGTTTTAAAAATCAAGCACAATTTCATCCTTTGAAATATTTAGAAGGTATGTGTAAATACATTTTACAAAACTTAGGTGAAATTTATGTAGATACAACTGTTACTGATGTTAGAAATGATGGGAATAATTATATAACATTTACTCCTTTTGCTAAAATAAGTTCTAAATATGTAATTGTTGCAAGCCATTACCCCTTTATTAATTTTCCCGGCTTTTATTTTGCTAAAATGTATCAATCAACATCTTATTTAATAGCAATTGACCCTAAAAAAACTTTGGCAAATGGTATGTATATTTCTGCAAGTGAACCTTATTTATCTTTTAGAACTGCAACTTATGGTAAAAAAGAATTATTATTAATTGGTGGAATGGGCCATAAAACAGGATATACTAAACCTGAAAGTGAAACTTATGGAAAATTAGAAGGAATAGCTAAAAAATATTATCCTGATTCAGATATATTATTTAGATGGGATACTAATGATTGTATTTCTCTTGATAAAATACCTTATATAGGATCTTATTCTTCTTTAATGCCAAATGTTTTTGTTGGTACTGGTTTTAAAAAATGGGGTATGACTTTATCTAATGTTGCAGCAAATATAATTGTAGATAAGATTCAAGGAAAAGACAATAAGTATGAATATCTATTTAATTCTCATAGATTAAAACCACTTAAAAATATTGATGAATTTAAAAATATGTTAGTTGATTCTTCTAATTCTCTTCTTTTTAGAAAACTAGAAACTTCTAATTTGGATTTTTTTGAAATCTCTCAAAATTCTGGTGGAATTATCGAAATTAACAATCAAAAAGTTGGAATTTATAAAGATAATGATGGCAATATTCATGCTGTTAAACCAATTTGTACTCATTTAGGTTGTCTTCTTTCTTGGAATGATACAGATAAAACCTGGGATTGCCCTTGTCATGGTTCTAGATATGATTTTGACGGAAAAAATTTATATAATCCTGCATTTAAAGACCTAGAAAAATATGATTTATAAAAATATATTAATTTTTTCTTGTTTCTGTTGACTTATGGGATTTTTTTTGCTACAATCTCGTTAGAATAAGTCATATATTTATATGTTTATTTTTTGTTTATTGAACTAGATTTCTTCTAAATAAGTAAATCTAGTTCTATTTTTATCAAATCTTGAATTTGACACTAAAAACGAGCAAATTCTTAATAAAGTGAACTTCCTCGTTTTTGAAATGTTGTCTATCAAACTATTTTTAAAAAAAGTTAAATATAAGTGTTTTTGAAAAAATGGTAAAAATATTATAATGGTAAAATCGTTGAAAAAATTTTTAATAAAAAAATAGATTTAGAAGAAAATAGTACAAGTTGGGAGTATAATAGCACCAATTTTCTTAAAATCTTCAACAAAAAAAGAGAAGAATTTTCTTATTTTTCATCTCGATTATTAAATTATTTTATTTAAAATATATTTCTTTTATAGCAATAATACTATCAATTAATTGCTCATATTTTATATTTTTTGCATACTCATAAGAACACTGATATTTATTCCATTGCTCTTTTTAAGAGTTATCATTTTGAATAGAATTTATAACATCTTCTAAAATATTTTTATCATTTATTATATCAAAAGCTTCTCTATGTTTTGATGTTTCTTTTATTGAAGTAATTAACATTTTACATTGAACATTTCTCTTATCTAAATGGTTTCTATCAGTTAAATGATAAAAATATAGTGCAGTGTTGTGTGAGAATATTCCCATTTTATATCTTTGTTGTACCAAAAAGAAATCATTTACATTTTTTCCTTTTTTACATATATGCCTTTTTCTTTTCTTTCTACATATCCTTCATCACATAATAACTTTAAATATTGTTTATGAATATTTAACTTTTTTTAATCACTTGTCAAAATTATTCCATTATTATTTTCAATATAATTTTTTTAAATTTCTATATTTTTCATTTTGACCACCCTATACATATCATAGGTCAAATGTATATGAAAGTTAATATTTTTGATAATATTTTATTTTTTTGTATGATTTTAAAACAAATTGTTTTACTTTTCTATATGTGAAAAAGAACCACCTGTAGAATTGGTGGTTATGATTTTATTTATATCCAAATTTTTTCATTCTTTCTTCTTCTCTTATAGATAATTCTTTTAGCCATTGAGCTAATCCATTGGTTTCATTATCTTTCAAAAATTCAAAATACTTTACCCTATCTTCTTTTGCTATAACAACAGGTGGCAAATTATTTTTTATTAATTCATAATTTATAAGTAATCTACCTGTTCTTCCATTTCCATCTTCAAAAGGATGTATTCTTTCAAAATCAATAT
>CALXAD010000041.1 GCA_944386195.1 uncultured Clostridia bacterium | reverse complement strand
TTTTTTATTATTCTTTATCTATTTTTTTATTATTTTAAGGTGTTACTAAAAAGCTAATTGTTGGACAGTCTCTCTCTCTCTCTCTCTCTCTCTTAGAGTCCCAAGTGTTTTAGCTATTAGCATAATTACACACACCTCTCTTTTCTTTTTTCTATTTGCATTATATAATATATTTTTTACTTTTTCAATAAAAATTATATTACATTTTCTTTACAAACTAAAAATAGTATAAGTAAGTTTTTAGATTAAGTGTTTTTACGTAGGGAATTGAAAGGGTAGTAAAAACACTGGTAAGCGTAGCTTAAATCTAAAAACTTACTTTAGTTCCCTGATATGTCCCCAATTGGACAAAATGTCCAAAAAGAAACGTCCCCTATTGCTACTCAAACAATGTTCTTATTTTCCTAATTAAGTAGTGACTTCCACCATCACTATTATCTTGAACATTTTCTACCATGCTAATAATTAGCATATCATCACCATTTTGTCTATCCACAGTAAAACAATCAAACCAACCTAAAGTACCACTCTCAGTATCATCTGCTGATGTCTTAAGCTCTGCTGTTCCTGTCTTACCTGCAATTGTCATACCAGAAATTTTCATATCATTTGCAGTTCCTGCAGGATTTTCTACAACTTGTATTAAATCATTCTTAATAGTATCTGCCGCTTCCTTTGAAAAAGCATTTTGAATTAAAACTTCTCCATTTTTACTCTCATCATATTCAATTCTAGGTTTTATAATATTACCATCATTATCAAAAGCAGAATAAATTGCTGCCATATGTATTGGATTAACTAAAATATCTCCTTGACCATAACCACTATCTGCAAGTTTAGTTTCTCCTTCTATTGAGCTTCCATTATTACTTGCATATTGTGACTTTGCAAGTGAAAGTGGGAAATCTAAACTTTGGTTAAATCCTATTTTATCTAAACTTTGAGCAAATGTATCAGCCCCTATTTTTAAAGCAGACTGTGCAAAATAGATATTATCTGAATGCATTAATCCATTTAATAAATTCTTTGGTCCTGAATAACCTGTAAGTGTAGTTACTCTATAATTTCCCCAAGAACTATCTTTTTGCCAGCTTGTTCCGCTATAACCGTAATCTTCATTAGGGTCTATTTTTCCTGTTGTTAACCCTATTGCTCCTGTTACTGCTTTAAAAGTAGAACCTGGACAATATTTTTGTATAAATCTATTATATAAAGGTCTTGATTCATCATTATTTAAACTATCCCATTTATCGTTAGTTAAACCAACAACAAAATCATTTGAATTATATGATGGAGTACTTACTAAAGCTAAAAGTTCTCCTGTTTTAGGCTGCATTATAACAAAGAAGCCTTTATCACTTTTCATTTGCTCATATACTTGTTTTTGTAAATTACTATCAATAGTTAATTTTACATCTGTTCCATCTTTTTTATCTTGAGTTGCCATAGTAGCAACTCTATTTTCATTTTCATCTACTATATAAATATCAGTTCCATCTATTCCTCTTAAAGTATTCTCATATGCAAGTTCTAGTCCTGATTTCCCAATTAAACTAGTAGATGTATAACCTTTACCTGAATTTTCTTCTAATTCTTCACTACTTATAGGCTGAACATATCCTATTAAATGAGAAGCTTCTTGTCCTAACGAATAAACTCTTCCATTTTCTTTATTTATCATAACACCTGGTATTTGTAATAATTGTTCTTTTAAAGATGTATTACTATCTACAATTTTCTTTATAGGCACAAATGTATCATCTTTTACATATGAAGCACTTAATGCTTGATTTATATAATCAACTGATACTCCTGTTAGTTGTGATATTTTGGAAATATTTTCATCTTTAGCATCTCCTAGTTTTCCAGGTACTATTCCAACAGATGCTATACTTCCATCTTCTGCTAATGCTACATTATTTCTATCTAAGATACTACCTCTTCTTGCATTAATTGTTGATACTCTTACTTTATCATTATCTCCCAGCTGTGGAAATATCATACTTGATGACCATTTTAGTTTTAATTCTTTATTTTCTTTTATTATATTTGCTGTATTGTTAAATTCTATTTCTCCTGCTGATGTTACCATTTTTTCATGATAAGAAATATTATATCCCTTATCTGCTTTTTCTATAGAATTTATAGTTATTTCTAGATTTTCACAATCTATTCCTTCATAGATATTTTTGTTTCTTGAGATAAAATCTTCTTTACTTGTATTCATTGATGCTACTTTTGAGTACATTTCATCATAATTTTTATCATTAATTAAACTAGCATAATCAGTTAATAATTGTTTTGCTTCTTCTTGTTCTTTATTTCCTAACACTATAACAGTTGTTACAATACCAATTATTAAAATTATTGCTATAATAATTACTGCAATTAATACTTTTTTATTTTTCAACCTTATTCCCCCTTATTCCTATACTTCTAGGATTTTTTTTATATATTCTACCATAAATAGTGGTATATTTATTAAATTATCGTCTTTTTGTAAATTCTTCATTGAAAAACGAATTTTTATCCTAGGGTTATATTTTTCATTATAATGTTTTAAACTTACACTATTTACATTTTCATTTGATTTTACTTCAATAGGAATAATATTATTTTTATATTGTATAATATAATCTATTTCATATTTATTATCAAAAGTAAAATAATTTGGATTTACTCCACTTGATAATAACATTTGTAAAATATAATTTTCTGTTAAAGCTCCTTTAAATTCCTCAAAGATTTTACTTCCTTCTATTATAATTCTACTATCTAAATCTGTCATTTTCCTTAATAAACCTATATCATTCAAATATATTTTAAATGCTGATAAATCATTATATGCTTTTAATGGCATATCTGGTTTTGTTACATTATATATTTTATATATTAAATTAGCATCATTTAGCCAATTTACTGCTCCTTCATATTCTCTTGCTCTTGCTCCTTCTTTTGCTACATGATATAAGAATTTTTTATTATCTTTTGATAATTGTGATGGTATACTATTCCATATAATAGATATTCTATTTGCTTCTACCTCTGTTGTATGTTTTGAAAAATCTGCTTCATAAGCTTTTAAAATACTTTCTTGTATTTTATTTACTTTTGATATATCTTTTTCAGTTGTCCAAGATTTTACTGCTTCTGGCATACCACCAATTATGAAATATGCTTTTAGTTTTTCTTCTAATCTACTAAAAAATATTTCCGGTACATTTTCAAAATTATTTATAGAATTCATATATTCTACTAAATTACTTAATCCATCTGCTAGTAAAAATTCTGTATAAGTCATAGGATACATATCTAAAAAATCTACTTTTCCTACTGGAAATGATGTATGTGATAATCTAATACCCAATAGAGAACCTGCACAAGCAACATGATATTCATTTGCTTCTTCATTAAAATACTTAAGCGAATTTAAAGCATCTGGACATTCTTGTATTTCATCAAATATTATAAGTGTATTTTTAGGTTCAATAGCTTTTCCAGATACAAAAGATAATTGTTCTAATATTCTTTTAGGGTCTTTTGTATTTTTAAATAATTGTTGTAATTCTGTATCATGGTCAAAGTTAAAATATGCTATATTCTTATAATTCTCATTTCCAAATTGTTTTAATATATATGTTTTTCCAACTTGTCTTGCTCCTCTTAGTATTAATGGCTTTCTATCTTTATCATTTTTCCTTGTTTTTGCATATGTTCTTACACGTTTTTTCTATGTTTTTAAAGTATTTTTACACATCTTTATCATTTTGATGTTACCTTACTTTTGGTTTTCCTATTACTATATTATCTTTTCCTATACGAAATAATATATTTAAAGTTTTAGTCATCATCTTTTTAGTTTCTTGGTCTAGATTACTATATGTTTTAAGTATTGTTATTGCATTTGTAAACTTCTTACTACTAAGCTCACTTAATGTTTTTGCTTTTGTTGCATTTAAAATTTCAAACAATGTATCAAAAAATTCTTCTCTTTGCTTAGGTGATACTTCTTTTAACCAATTAGTAATAGTGCTATCTATAAAATCACTATAATTAGTTTGCTCTGTTTCTACAAATTTATCTCCCATCACTTGCCATGAATATAAATCATGTTGCATAATTCCCATACTTGTACTTTTTACTATTGTTGTTTTTTCTTTATGGTTTAGTAATCTTCCTATAATTGATGTTTGAGGTATATATGTATGAACTTTGCTTATATTCTCTTTATATTCTTTACTATTTATTACTCTATCACTAAATCCTGGTCCATCATTATTATATACTTCTATAATTTGTTTTTTAGTCTCTGGCATAGCATATGCCGATGCGTATACTGCTAGATTGCCTCCTTTGGAATGTCCTCCTACTCGTAATTTGTTTTTATATTTTTTAGCTACATTATCTAAATAATTTGCAGCATCTATTTGTGAAGATACAGTTTCGCTAAAACTCATATTAAAATCTTCTTTCCAGCCTATTATTGTGTTGTCTGTTCCTCTAAATGATACATATATTGTATTATCTGGAAGTATTATTGTAATTGCCGCAAATTGTTTTTCCTCTTTTGGGTCTACTTTATTTATAAAGTTTGTTACTTTTGCCGTTCCAAATCTAATGCTTCCTGCAAGTGTTGGGTATAAATCAATATCTTCCGCTTGTAATACCCTTCCTGTTGTTCCCATTATTCTTGTTCTTGCATATGCTTCTTTTAGAGTAATTTCCTCATTTTCACCTATTATTCCATCAAATGGGAAGTACGATAATCTTGATAAAATCAAATTATCTATTTCATTAAATTCCACTTTCTTTAAGCTTATATCTCTCCAATCCATATAATCAAAGATATTTGCCATAAAACTTCCTCTTTCTTTTTTAATATTTTTTTATAAATTCTATTATTTCTTTTGCTAAAATTTCTTCTTTTTCGTTATAACTATGGTTTGCTCCATCTATATAGTTTATATCTTTATTTTCATTTTGTATTAAATTACTTACCATTGATACTAGTTCATCTGCTTTTTGTAATATCATTTCATTATCATTTCCCCATCTCATAAATAGAGGAGCTTTTATATTGTTTAGTTTTTTTAATTCATTATCTTTTCCGTATTTTGCAAAGTCTATATCTTTATTATCTCTTGCATAACGAAGAAATGTTTTTACACTAATTGGGTGTATAAAAGAACTAGTTGGCATAAGTTCTAATTTATTTTCTTTTTCTTCTGCTAATTTTAAATATTTTTCAAATTTTTCTCCTGTATATACTTTTATTGCCATTGGTATATCTATTAGTGAAAGTAATATTACTCCTTTTATACTATTTAATATATCTGTTTCTTTTTCTTCTAATAATTCATTATATGTATATACTATTTTAGTACATCCTAGACTATGTCCTTGTAAGTATATATCTTTATATCCTAATTCTTTTAATTTTAGTATTGCTCCTACTATATCTTCATATGATTCTAATACATCTTCATATGCTGTTCCTGCTAATTGTTTTTCTTTTTTTCCATTTATATTTTTACTAATATATTTTACTATTTCACTTCCTCTATTATTAAAACAAAAATAATCTATATTGTTTTCATTTGCATTTTTTGCAATTATTGTATCTCTTGTTTTCATACAATTGCTTGCCATTCCATGTATTGACAAGATTATTTTTTTATTTTTTTCCTTTCCATTATACAGAATTCCTGACAATTCAATTCCATCTGTAGCTAAAAAATCTACTTTTTCCATAACAACCTCCTTGTTTTGTGATAATTATATACTAACTATTGTTTTTTATCAATTAATTTTATATAATCTTTGTATTATTTTACAAATTAATATCATATTATTAAAAAGGAGTTTTTTATGTTTAAAGATATTCGTGAATTTTATAAAAATGAAAGTAAATTAACTCTTGCAATCTATTTATTTTTAAGATTCTTGATAATTGTTTGCATGATTTTAGAGATAATTAGAGGTAATTGGAATAATGTTTTTCTTTGTGTTCTTACTTTAGTTTTATATTTAATTCCATACCTTATTGATAGGAAATTGAATATAGACTTACCTAGTACTTTGGATATAATAATACTTTTATTTATTTTTTCTGCTGAAATTCTAGGTGAGATTCAAAACTTTTATGGAATTATCCCTTACTGGGATACAATACTTCATACTATTAATGGTTTTCTTTGTGCTGCTATTGGTCTTTCTCTTATTGATATTTTAAATAGAAGTAAAAATATTGGTATTAATTTATCACCTATTTTTGTTTCTATTGTTGCTTTTTGTTTTTCTATGACAATAGGCGTTTTATGGGAATTTTTTGAATATGGATTTGATAAAACTTTAAATCTTGATATGCAAAAAGATAGCATTGTAAGTTCTATCTCTTCTGTTAGTTTAAATCAAGATGGTAAAAACATACCTGTTACAATAAGTAATATAAATGAAACCCAAATTTATTCTACTGATAAAAATAATAATTTGATTAAAACGACTATTCCTAATGGTTATTTGGATATTGGACTTAATGATACTATGAATGATTTACTTGTTAATTTTATTGGTGCTTTTGTATTTTCAGTACTTGGCTTCTTTTATATTAAAAATAGAGATAAGTATAGTTTTCTTAATAATTTTATCCCTAAAGCAAAAGAAAAGAGCTAAAATGCTCTTTTTACTTTTATATATGTTTTTAAGTAAATCTGTAAGCCGGGTTCTGTCTTTTAAAATAGTCATTTATCTAGGATAGATATTGCTATCTACCTCAAGCCACGCAATTAGAAGGTGCCGAGCAGGCTTAATCTTCTTTTTAGGTGTTGCTCCAGATGGGGTTTACACTGACCCATCATGTCACCATGATGGCGGTGAGCTCTTACCTCGCCTTTTCACCCTTACCTAAAATAGGCGGTTATTTTCTGTTGCACTTTCCTTAAGGTCACCCTCACTAGACGTTATCTAGCATCTTTGCTCTATGGAGCCCGGACTTTCCTCTCGTAATTCCTTTCGGATATTTACCAGCGACTATTCAATTTACTTAAGAACATTTTTTATTATAACATATTTTTTATGAATATTCTAGTGTATTTTTATTTTTATTTGTTTTGCGTTTTAGTATTCTTATATTTTCTCATTATCCCACACATTAGTATTTAGTACTTAATACAATATTTTTTCATTTAACATTATAAATATAAGATTGGTCGAAAAGACATATCATCTGTTTTATAGTTTGTTTGTGCACCAAAACGAGCGCTTGTATAATTATTTACTCCAAAATATCCACTTGACCTATATACACAATCAGATACACTAGAAGTCTCCGTTGACCATTCAGCACAATTACTTGCCATGTCAAATACGTTACATATTTGGTCTTTTGTAATTTCGTTATTCGTTCCTTTAGGTGCAAAAACTGAAATTACTCTTCCTTGCCTTGAATATGGTATATTATTTTCTCCATCCCTATCATCACATTCTTGTAAAAAATATATTGCTGTATCCCATGCATAACTATTCATTAAATCACTTGTAAAATTAGTACCTACATACATATTTTGACTTAAACTTGCTGCTTGGGACTGTGTTACAAAATTATACAGATATTCATCTGGTTTTACTGTTATCTGTGTTAATCCTTCATTATTAGTTGAAGCTGTTCTTTCAACTTTTGTTCTTGCTTCATATCTTGCTATATAATATCCTCCTGTTGATTTTACTTTTGATATAAATGCCTCTATATCTTTTGCATGTGTATTTATTGTAGAACTATTATTTAAACCTTCTGTATAATAAATTGAATTTGTTGGACTATTATTTAATTGATCTGTTGGTTCTGTTTTTGATAAAGTAGTATCTATTGTTCCATCTTCTTTATATACATATCTTCTTAAAGCTACATTAAATGTTGAATTATCTTTCTTTTTTATTCCTGTTCCTACTGGTATCCATACAAATTGACTTCCTGCTGTAGCCTCATGACTTACATCTTCTATTATTATTCCATCTTCTACATTATCATTTGGATTTACTACTTTAAATCCTGCTGGTACTACTACTCTATTTCCTAAACTGTCTTGTGTTACTGTATTAGTCACTTCATGTCCTGTTATTGTTCCTAAATTCACTCCTGTACTTGCATTTATTATTTGTTCATAATTTGTTAACGCATTTGCCTCATTCACTTGTGCTTCTTCCGTTTTATTTTTAGCATTCTGTGCCTGCGAAAGTATTCCATTCTCTCCTGTTAACATTGCAATACTTACTCCTGCAAGTATTAGAAGAACAATTATTGTTATTACTAATGCAATAAGTGTAATTCCTTTTTCCTTTCTTTTTAATATTTCTTTGCCTTTTTTCATTTTTCTTTTCCTCCTTTAATTTTTATTTATAAATTTTAAAAATTAATAACACCAAAAAAGACAGCAATAAAAACCTAAAAATTAGGCTTTATTACTATCTTATCTATAATAATATTATTTTTACTATTATTCACTAATAACCTACTTGTGTGTGTGTGTGTGTGTGTGTACAGCCATAAGGCTTACAGCTTCTACTATTTTCATTATTGTGGCTCCTCTTTTGTTTTTATTACAAAAGTATAATATATTATTTTTTACTTATTGTCAAGAACTTTTTGTTTCCATATTTTAGGTAATGAGACAAAAAAGCTCCGTCCCCCATTTGTCTCATTCTAGGTTGTTCATTTCTTCTAGTATGTTTTTGTATTTTATTAAAAATACACTTGTGTCTTGTACATTTACTGCATTTTGTAATTCATTAAGCATTATATATACTTTATTTACACTTTCTTGTTTTTCTCTTTCTACATTAGTGTTTGATAATAGACTTGCGTATGTGTCTATTGTGGTTTTTACATCATTTGAAATTTCATTCCAATTTTTAGAGTCTAATTTACTATATGCTTTAAATAAATTATTTTTTGTTTTAATTACTACTTTATATACATCACTATCTGAAACATTATCTACAAATGTTGGTATATAATTATATATATTTGAAAGCTCAAACAATGTATTTTCTTTATTTTCTTCTTTTACTGAAATTGTTAATTTATCAAATTCTTGGTTAAATGCTAATATATTTTCTCTTGGTATTTGCATTTGGTATAAATCTAATGTTATTGTTGGAATTGATGTATATAAATTTTCTACTTCTGTTTTTACATGTTCCCAATTTATATCTTCTGTTTTTGTTAAAATTCCTGTTTCTTTCATTTCAAATTCTTGAGTTGTTTTTTCTTCTTGTCCTCCTTGACTATCACTATCATTTGTTTTTCCTCCTTGGTCTTGTTGCCCTTGGTTTTGTTCTTGTCCTTGGCTTTGTTGTTCTGTACTTTCTTTTGAACTAGAGCTAAAACTTTCTGAGTTTTCTTCTTTTGATGGACTTTCTATTTCTTTTACTGATACTGTATAATTTCTACTTTCTATATTATTTAATTCATTAAATAAGGTAACTAGCTTTGTTTCTACATATTCAACTTCTGCTAATACTTTTTCTTTACTATTTTCGTTGTTTCCTCTACTTATATTAAAATATAAAAAAACTGATAATACTATTATTACAATAATTAAAAATATAAATAAAAATATTTTATATTTTTTCAATTTTTTACCCTCCATTTTGTCTTTTTTCTAGTATTTACATTTTTATTTTAGTTTATTCTTTGTATAAAATTTTATCTAGTTTTTATACTAATATTAAGATATTAAAATATTAATATCTTAATATATTAATATAAAAAATTTTTAAAATTTTTATTTTTAAGGAGCTTTAAAATGTTTGCAATTGTTAATTTATATAGTGAAATTAAAGGTGAATTAAATAATTTTTTAAGTCGTTTTTACAATACTAATTTAGATATTGTTGATGATTTAAAATGGGAAAAAAAATATGCTAACCCTATTGAGTTAGCTGAGATTGTTGGTGTTTTTATTGATAATTTTGATGAATTCAATATTAAAATGTGGATATCTTTAGATAAAGATGTTTTTATTAACATTAATGAAAATAATGGTGATTCTATTATTCGTTATTTATATGAACGTTTTCCTTATTAATTATTTTTCTATTATTATTGTTACTGGTCCATCATTTAATAAGCTTACCTTCATATGTGCTCCAAATATTCCTTTTTCTACTTTTATTCCTTTTTTCTCACATTCTTTACAAACATACTCATATAATTTATTTGCTTCTTCTGGTTTTTCTGCATTTATGAATGATGGTCTATTTCCACTTGATGTATCTGCATATAATGTAAATTGAGATACTATTAAAAGTTCTCCCCCTACATCTTTTAAACTTAGATTCATTTTACCATTCTCATCTGTAAATATTCTTAAATTGCAAAGTTTTTTTACTATGTAGTCTGCTTGTTCTTTGGTATCACCATGAGTTACTCCTAGTAATACCAAAAAACCTTTTTCTATTTTTCCGACTATTTTTCCTTCTACTTCTACCTGTGCTTTGCTTACTCTTTGAACTACTATTTTCATTTAATTTTCTTCCTCACTATAATTATCTTCTACATCTTCATTATCTTCATCAGTTTCTACATGTGATTCTACTGCTACTGTTTTTTCTAAGTTTTCTTTACTTTCTTCATTTTCTTCTTTATTGTTTTCTTGTTCTTGGTTGTTTTCTTCTTTTTGTTCTTCCTTTGGTTCTTCTTTTATTTCTTCTTGACCAGATATTTTTTCATCTTCTTGTTTTGCCCCACAATTTGGACAATATTTATCATTTTTGTCTATTTCTTTATAACAATTTTTACATTGCTTTCTATCTTTTAATTCTAAACATTGTTCTAATAAACTGTCTATTTCATCACTTAATACGTCTATTTTGGTATATAAATGACTTATATCTTCTTCTATTTCTTTATTTGCTTCTTCATCTTCTCTTATATGTTTTTGATAAACATTTTTACCTATTTCTTCATATAAATCATTTATTTGTGATTTTAAATCACTTATTTTTATTTTCAATTTTGTTTCTTTAGCTAATCTTCCTGTTTTATCTGCTGTTATTTTATATGCTTCAGTAGCTTTTTTTCCTAATTTATCAAAAAATTCCATAAAAATCACCCTTTCAAAAATTAATATTCTTCATACTCATCTTTTTTCTTACGTGTCATTAAATCTTTTACTGCTTCTTCTGGTTTTAATCCTTCATATATAACTTTATATACAGTTTCTATTATTGGTATGTACACATTATTTTTTTTACCTAATTCATAGGCAACATCTATGTTATCTATACTTTCTATTACCATTCCAACTTCTTTTCTTGCTTCTTCTAAAGTTTTTCCTTGTCCTATTAATTTCCCTGCTCTTCTATTTCTACTATGTTCGCTAAGGCATGTTACTATTAAGTCTCCTAAACCACTTAATCCATAAAATGTTTCTTGTTTTCCTCCTAATTTTACTCCAAGTCTTGTAATTTCCATTAGTCCTCTTGTAATTAATGCTGCAAATGTATTATCTCCAAGTCCTATTCCTGCTGCTATTCCTGCACAAAATGCTATTATATTTTTTAGTGCTCCCCCTAGTTCTACTCCTTTTACATCGCTTGATGTATATATTCTCATTTCTTCTGACATAAATGTATCTTGTATTAATTTTAATATTTCTTCATCTTTTGATGCTACTACCATTACTGTTGGAATACTAATTGCAACTTCTTCTGCATGACTAGGTCCTGTTAATACTCCTACTCTTACATTTGGCATTTCATCTTGTAATACTTCATCTAGTGTTTTTAATGTATCTTTTTCAAAACCTTTGGAACATATTATTACAGGTTTATTTCCTACATATTGTTTATATTGTTTAAATGTTTCTCTTGTGTATTTTGATGGCGTTACATGCATTATAAAATCTGAACCATCTATTACTTTTTCAAAATCTGTAGAACATAAAATATTTTCTCCTATTTCTATGTCTGGCAAAAACTTACATTTTCTTTCATTATTTATTAAATCTTTTTCATTTTTATTAAATGACCATAATTTTACTTTATTACCATTTCTTGCTAAATGAGTTGCAAGTGCAACTCCCCAGCTTCCACTTCCGATTATTGCTACGTTTTTCATCTAATTGTTCTCCCCTTTTGTATTAATTCTTATGTTTAATATATGAAATAATTGCTACTACTATAATTATAATTGCTATAATAATTAACAATTTTGTTATAAATGGTATAAATGTTTGGTTTGGTTGTTTTACTTCATCTGTTCTATAGTTGTAATCAACTTCGCAAACTCCATTTTCTATTTTAAAATTATCAATATGAGCTATATAATCTTTATTAATATTTTTTATTCTAAATTTTATATCCATATCAACATAACTTGTTAATACTTCAAATTCATATATATTATCTTCGTTTTTGTCAAATAATATTTGCACATATTCTCTTCCGTCTTCTTGGTATACTTCATCCATTATGTTATTTTTATTTACATTTATATTTGGTATATCATTTTCTTTTAATGTTTCTGCTCCATTGTATTCTATATCTAATCCTGCTTCTTTTATTGCAAATATTATATATTCTTTTGGTAATAACAAGTATAAATCAAAATCTTCTGTTACATCATCTGCCTTGAATCTTAATGTATAAGTATCTGTTTTTGCATTTACAATATTAATTCCTATTATTCCACTAATTAATAATAATATACTAATAATTCCAATTATTATTTTTTTCATATGTTTACCCCTTTTATTTCTTAGGTTTTGTCAAAAGTTTGCTAGTAAAAACCTTTGTAAACCTTATTTTTTCTATATAAATTATAAAAACTTGATAT
>CALXAD010000040.1 GCA_944386195.1 uncultured Clostridia bacterium | reverse complement strand
ATTTTTTGCCATCTTGAACACTCCTTTCTAGCGTACAAAACAATTATATCATCTCTACGCTTTCGTGTCCAAAATCTCTCTTAACACCAAATCCTATTTTTGTATTAAATTTTCTATTGTATTTTTCTATTTCACTTTCTTTTATTTCATATCCTGTATATTTTTTTATGAATTTTACAAATTCTTTCTTATTATCTAATAATTCTTTAAATGTTTTATCATGATATTGGTGTTTTTTATTATTTTCTTTTTTATTTTCTTCTTTTACTTCTATTTTATATTCTTCATTTACATCACTTAAGCCATTACTAAATAATTTACAATATCTTTTATAATCTTTTATTGCAAAACTTACCATTTACATTCTCCTTCCATTTTAGTTTCTTTTTCTTTTTAAGTCAATGTTTTTTTATAAGTAAATTCTTTCTTTTTTATCTATTCTTCTTTATATTTTTCTTCCTTTCGCCTTCTTTCTTACTTTTTCTTTACTTTTTCTTTTTGGAAAATTTATGATTTTAAAATATTGAAATAAGGATTTATCCTTTATTAGAGTAAAAAATACAATAGTAATACTAATTTGTACTACTACTGTATTTTATCACTTTTAATATGATTTTACAATATTTATTTTTTAAAATATATTTAAAATAAAAATTCCTATAGATTGAATTATGAATAAATTAATCATATTAGAACTAAGTAAATTATTAGTAGCTTCAATTACTCCTTCTTCCTTTTCTTTATAATTTCTTTGTGCTTCAAAAAATGTAATAAACTCCGGAACACTAGTGACTATACCAAGTAAAACACCTATTATAAATTGTGAAACATTGAATTTATTACAAAGAATCTCTAAGGAATTAGAAAGAATATTTCCAATAAGAAACAATAAAATACCAGCAAATATGATATATATAACATATTTTAATTTTTTATTTTCTTTTATTTTGTTATCTTCACTTGTTTTTTTGTAATTTATTATATTTTTCCTATCTTCTAATATCTTAGTTTGATTCAAGTATTTTTTATGCACTAAATTATCTATTAATTTAAAAAATAAGTATAAACCTATAAAAATAAAAACGTAATATATATTCAATTCTTGTTTGGTAATATTTAAAATTATTGGTATAAATATAGTAATAAAAACTAAAATCACTTCTATTTTAATCACTTTATTTTTTAATATTCTTTGATTTTTGTTCATAAAAACACTTATAATATAAAGAATCAAATTTATTATATTAGAACTCAAAATATTATAAATACTTGTTTCTAATAATCCTTTAAATCCTGATATTGTAGTTGTAAGCAATTCAGGAATTGATGTTGCCATCCCTGAAATATTTCCTGTTGTGTTTGGGGTTAATTTTATAACCTTTGCTAAATTTCTTAAATTATTTGCTAAAATATATTTAGAAATAAGAACTATAAGTATTGAACAAATAACTAATTTTATAAATTCTCCAACCATAAAAATCTTCTTTCTTTATCTATTTTTCTTCTTTTCTTTAGTTATTTTGCCCATTTTATTGCCATTTATTAGAAAATACGTTATAATGTTATAGTGTTTAAGAAAGGAAGCAAGTTATATGAATGAAGTTAAAATAGGAAGAGTTTATAGGCATTTTAAAGGAAACTACTATTTCGTAGAAAATATTGCTTATGATTCGGAAACTAAAGAAAGAATGGTTATTTATAAACCTTTATATGAAAGAGAAGATGGAAGAAAAATTTGGGTTAGACCTGAAAAAATGTTTTTAGAAAAAATTCCACAAAGACCAGATAATATAACAGGTCAAAAAGTAAGATTTGAATTAGTAGAAAATATTGAAAAAAATTATTTAAAATAAATTGGTAAGATGTGTCCCAAATTGGACAAAATGTCCAAAAAGAAACGTCCCCAATTGGACATGGAGGTTATTATGATTGATATTAAATTTTTAAGAGAAAATCCTAATTTGGTTAAAGAAAATATTAAAAAGAAATTTCAAGATGAAAAATTGGTTTTAGTTGATGAAGTTATTGCTTTAGATGTTAAAAATAGAGAAGCTAAATTAAATGGTGATAATTTAAGGTCTGAAAGAAAGACTTTAAGTAACAAAATTGGTTCTTTGATGAAAGAAGGAAAAAAAGATGAGGCTGAAAAAGTAAAATCTCAAGTTACTGAAATAAATAAAAAATTAGAAGAAAACGAAAAATTAGAACATGAGTATTCTGAAGAGATAAAAACAAGAATGATGAAAATCCCTAACATGATGCATGAATCAGTTCCTATTGGTAAAGACGATAGTGAAAATGTAGAAATAGAAAGATTTGGAGAACCTGTTGTTCCAGATTATGAAATTCCTTTTCATGGTGAAATTATGGAAGCTTTAGGTGGTCTTGATTTAGACAGTGCAAGAAGAGTCGCTGGACAAGGCTTTTACTACTTAATAGGTGATGTTGCAAGATTGCACTCTGCAGTATTAACATATGCTAGAGATTTTATGATTAATAAAGGATTTACTTATTGTATTCCGCCTTTTATGATTCGTTCTGATGTTGTAACTGGTGTTATGAGTTTTGAAGAAATGGATGCTATGATGTACAAAATCGAAGGTGAAGATTTATATTTAATTGGTACTTCTGAACATTCTATGATTGGTAAATTTAAAGACCAAATTTTAAAAAAAGAAGATATGCCATATACAATGACATCTTATTCTCCTTGCTTTAGAAAAGAAAAAGGAGCTCATGGAATAGAAGAACGTGGAGTTTATAGAATACATCAATTTGAAAAACAAGAAATGATAGTTGTATGTGAGCCAGAAGATAGTTGGAATTGGTATAATAAAATGTGGTCATATACAGTTGAATTTTTTAGAAGTATGAATATACCTGTTAGAACTCTAGAATGTTGCAGTGGTGATTTAGCAGATTTAAAGGCTAAATCTTGTGATGTTGAAGCATGGAGTCCTAGACAAAAGAAATATTTTGAAGTTGGAAGTTGTTCTAATTTAACAGATGCTCAAGCTCGTAGACTTGGTATTAGAATTAAAGGTGAAAATGGAACTTATTTTGCTCATACTTTAAACAATACCGTTGTTGCTCCACCTAGAATGCTTATTTCTATCATGGAAAATAATTATAGACCAGATGGAAGTGTTATTATTCCAGAAGTATTAAGACCTTATATGGGCGGATTCGAAAAAATTGAAGTTAAAAAAAATAAAAATAATTAATATATTATTTTAAGGAGAAAATTATGATAGTTAAAAATCCCAAATTTGAAATATCAGCAGTAAGTCCAAAACAATACCCTAAAAATGGTCTTCCTGAAATTGTTTTAGTTGGTAAATCTAATGTTGGAAAATCTAGTTTTGTTAATACAATGATTAATAGAAAAAAACTAGCACGTACAAGTAGTGAACCTGGAAAAACAAGACAAATTAATTTTTATAATATCGATAATTCTTTTTACTTTGTTGACTTACCTGGTTATGGTTTTAGCAAAATGTCTAAAAAAGAACAAGAACAGGTTGGGCATTTTATAGAAGAATATTTGTTTAATAGACACGAAATTGCTTTAATAATATTTTTAATAGATATTAGGCATTCTCCTACTGATAATGATAGGCTTATGTATAATTATATTATTTCATCTGGCTTACCTTGTATAATTTTGGCAAATAAAGCTGATAAAATTGCTATTACCAAAGTTAATGATACTGTTAAAACTTTACAAAAAGAATTAAATCCTATTGGTGATATTCCTACTTTTCCTTTTTCTTCTGAAAGGAAAATTTATAAAGATGATGTTTGGAATTTTATAGATAATTTTTTTGAAAATCAGAAATAAAAAATAATATATTTTTCATTTAGAGGCTTCGGCTTCTTTTTTTATTTTTAGTAATATTTTTTACTTTACTTACATATAATATAGAAATATTTTTTAAGGAGAGATTTTTATGTTTGATAATTATCCATTAATTCCATACCAAGGATTTAAAGACGAAAATGTTAAGACTCCTATTACTTTTCCAGCACAACATCAAGATATACAACCAGGTATGGAATACGAAATGAATCCTAATCCTATATTTGAAAATCCGAATTACATACCAAGCGGGAAATTACAAAATAAAGTTGTTATTATTTCTGGTGGTGATAGTGGAATAGGAAGAGCTATAAGTGTTTTATTTGCTAAAGAAGGTGCCGATATTGTTATTAGTTATTTAAATGAACATGAAGATGCAAGTTATACAAAGCAAATTGTTGAAAGCTATGGAAGAAGATGTATTTTAATTCCTGGAGACCTTAGAGATGAAAATTTATCTACTTATATAGCTCAAACAACTATGAATGCTTTTGGTAAAATAGATGTTCTAATTAATAATTGTGGTGTACAATTTCCTCAAAACAGCATTTTAGATATTACAAGTAAGCAATTAAAAGATACTTTTGAGACTAATATTTTTACTTTTTTCTATTTAACAAAAGCTGTACTTCCTTACTTGCAAGCAAATAGCAGTATAATTAATACAACATCAATTACTGCTTTTGATGGTAAGAAAAATTTAATAGATTATTCTGCAACTAAAGGTGCAATTACAGTTTTTACTAAATCTCTTGCTCTTTCCCTTGCTGACCAATTAATACGTGTAAATGCTGTTGCTCCTGGACCTATTTGGACTCCTCTTATTCCTTCTTCTTTTAATGAACAAGAAGTAGAAATTTTTGGAACTGAAACTCCTCTAAAAAGAGCTGGGCAACCATTTGAACTTGCTCCTGCATATTTATATCTTGCAAGTGATGATTCTAGATATGTTACAGGTCAAATTATTCATGTAAACGGCGGTACTATTGTGTAATACCAGCAAAAAGGAGAATATTTAAAACATTCTCCTTTTTATATATCTTATTTAACAACATTTACAACAATGTTTTTTATCTTTTTTCTTATCACATAGCATTAAAATTATAGTTAATATTAATAATAAAGCTAATATAATCGCTAATATTATAATTGCTGCTAATGCTCCTAAAATTACTGTTGATAAAGCTGCTCCTATTAATAGTCCTATTGTAAGAGTAAATATTGCTAACAATATAATTCCTACTATTCCTAAACAATTTTTCTTCTTTGTGCATTTGTCCTGCTTGTTATCATAACACAAAATAGTTTCTTGTGGCTCCATGAAAAGTCACCTCCAATATAGTATTCTGCTTAATACTATATTGTATTATATGTCGAATTTTAAGTTTTGGTTACTCCTTTTTATCTGCTTTCTTTTCTATTTTTGTTATCATTTTTTTTGCTTTTTCTCTATCTAAAATAACAATATGTCCACATCCTTGACATTTTAATTTAAAGTCAACTCCAACTCTTGTTATCTCCCAAAGTTTGCTTCCGACAAGGATGTTTCTTTTTTGTTCTTACAATATCACCTATATTATATTCCATACATTCTCCTTTATAAAGATTCTTTAGCTTTTTTAAATCTTTCTGCCATTCTTTCTTTGCCTAATATTTTCATTATTTCATACATATCTGGTGTATTTGTTCTTCCTGTTAACGCTACTCTTAATACTGTACTTACATCTCCTACATGTGCTTTATATTTTTCTGGATTTACTTTAAATTCTTTTACTTCTTTTGCATATCCAAGTTCTCCTGCTAATTCTTTTATTTTATCAAACCATTCTTGTTTATCTGCTGTTTCATTATAGTATTTTTCAAGATATAGGTCTAATATTTTTACAATATCATCTTTTTTATTTATTAGTTGATATGGATATTCTTGTGTTTTAGCATAATATAATTCATCATACATATATTCAATATTTTCTTTTACATCTGACCATTTTGCTATATCTTTTCTTGGTTTTTTGTTTCCTCTTTCTATTCCAAATACTTTTAAAGCATATTCTTTATTTTCTTTTAACATATTTGCTAATTCTTTATCATATTTTTCTGCCCATGCTAATGTTTCTTTATATACTTTTTCCGCATCAAATCTTGATATTACTGTTTTTGATACATCCAATAATTTTACCATATCAAAAAGTGCTCCACTTACACTCATTTTATTTAATTGTAAATCAAATTTATCTATATCTTCTGTTGGGTTTTGTCTTCTCCAGTTTTCAAAATTTGAATTTGCTATATTTAATAAATATTCTTTTACTGCTTCTCCTGGTATTCCTTCTTTAGCATAATAACTTACTGCTGCTTCTGGGTCTTTTCTTTTACTTAATTTTCTTTTATTTCCATTATCGTTTTTCATAATTGGTGAAATATGTACATATTTTGGTGCCTTAAATCCAATTTCATGAAATAATTGTAAATGTAATGGTACAGATGATAGCCATTCATCACTTCTAATTACATGTGTTGTTCCCATTAAATGGTCATCTACAACATGTGCAAAATGATATGTAGGTAGTCCATCTCCTTTTATTATTACTATATCTTGGTCATTCTCTGGAAATGTTACATTTCCTTTTATTACATCATGGTGTTTTATTTTTCTATCTTCTCTTCCTGGTGATTTAAATCTAATTATATATTTTTCTCCTGCTTTTATTTTTTCTGCCATTTCTTCAACTGTAAGATTTCTACATTTTGCCCATACTCCATAATAACCTGGTCTTACTTTTGCTGCCTCTTGTTTTTTTCTTATTTCTTCTACTTCTTCTGGAGTACAAAAACATGGATATGCCTTTCCAATTTCTATCATATATTTAGCATATGCTTTATATATGTCTCCTCTCAAGGATTGTTTATATGGTCCATAATTTCCTTTTTCCTCTGTTTCATTTATCATTCCCTCATCTGGCTCTATTCCAAAATCTTTTAAGGAATTTACTATATCTGTAATT
Organism: uncultured Clostridia bacterium; assembly: GCA_944386195.1. GTDB lineage: Bacteria > Bacillota > Clostridia > TANB77 > CAG-508 > CAG-269. The sequence continues at coordinate 6,858 of CALXAD010000040.1, read as the reverse complement.
CCATTTTCAACTTCTCTTTTTTGGTCTGTATCTTCTATTCTCAAGAAAAATACGCCTTCTGTTTGTGTTGCTACTTTTCTTGCAATTAATGCTTGATATAATCCTCCTATATGTACAAATCCTGTAGGGCTAGGTGCAAATCTTGTAACTATTGCTCCTTCTTTTAAGTTTCTTTTTGGATATTTTTCTTCATAATATGAGATATCCTTTACATCTGGAAATATTAAATTTGCTAAATCCTTATAATCCATTATTATCTCTCCTATCATTTTCTTTTATATATAAATTTGACATCGCAATTATACCATATATTCACCCAAAAATCAAAGGTGAACTCTCTATTCTTTTTTCTAATTTCATTTATTTATCTATTTTTAAATTATGTCCATATCTTTTTTTATTAAATTCTTCCTTTATTCTAAATACTGTTTCTAAATCAATATCATATGTATTAGCTACCATTACTACATAATACAATACATCTGATATTTCCTCTTCTATTGTTCCTTTTATATTATCTCCTGTCATTCTTTTATCTTTTTTTATTACTTCTGCTAGTTCACCTATTTCTTCTATTAATTTCCAAAAATATCTTTCATGATTTTTTAATTCTTCAGGTTTTAAAATAGTATATTTTTCTTTTAAATATTCCTGTAATCTTTTTATTGTTAATTCCATATAAACTCCCCCTTCAAAAACAAAAATGAGACAGTTTTATGAACTGTCCCCATTTTTCTCATTTTAAACCTCCATAATTATAGGAATAATCATTGGATTTCTTTTAGTTTTTGAAAATACGTAATCTCTTAAATTTTCTCTTACTGTTGATTTTATTGTTGACCAATCACGTATTCCTTTTTCTTCACATTTAGCAATTTCATGCCTTACCACTGATTTCACATCATCCATCAAATTTTCAGATTCTCTTACATATACAAAACCTCTTGATATTACATCTGGTCCTGCAATTACTTCTCCAGTATTAGAATCCATTGTTAATACTATAACTATCAATCCATCTTGTGATAAATGCTGTCTATCTCTTAAAACTATATTTCCAACATCTCCTACACCTAATCCATCTACTAATACTCTTCCGCTTGGTACAGTTCCAGTTAGTTCTGCTCCATCTTCATTTATTTCTAGTATTCTACCATTTTGCATCATAATAATATGTTCTTTATCATATCCCATGCTTTGAGCGGTTTCACTATGGGCTATTAATTGTCTATATTCTCCATGAACTGGTATGAAATATTTAGGTTTTGTTAATGCTATTATCAATTTTTGTTCTTCTTGACAAGCATGTCCTGATACATGAACATCTTCTAATGAACTATATACCACTTCTGCTCCTATTTGCATTAAGTCATCTATTACTTTTGATACATATTTTTCATTTCCTGGTATAGGTGTTGCTGATATTATAATTAAGTCATTTGGTGTTATTTTAACTTTTCTGTGGTCTCCAGCTGCCATTCTTGTTAATGCTGACATTGGTTCTCCTTGACTTCCTGTTGTTATTATTACTAAGTTCTCATCTGGATAATTTTTTATCATATCAATGTCTATAAATAAGTTTTCTGGACATTCTATATATCCTAACTCTCTTGCTGTTGTAATCATATTTATCATGCTTCTACCACATACTGCTATTTTTCTATTGTATTTAACAGCACAATTTACTATTTGTTGTACTCTATGAACATTTGATGCAAATGTTGCTACAACTATTCTTTTGGTACAATGTAAGAATAATTTATCAAAAACTTCTCCTACAGACCTTTCTGACATTGTAAATCCTTTTCTTTCTGAGTTTGTACTATCTGACATCAATGCTAATATTCCTTTATTTCCTAATTCAGCAATTCTACCAAAGTCCATTATTTTACCATCTATTGGTGTAAAATCTACTTTAAAGTCCCCTGTATGCAATATTGTTCCTATTGGTGTTGTAATTGCAAGCATAACAGAATCTGGGATACTATGTGAACTTCTTATAAATTCTACTTTAAAATTTTTTCCTAATTTTATTGTTTGTCCTTGAGTTACTTCTACTAATTTTGTAGTTTTTGTTAATTTATGCTCTTCTAACTTATTTTTAATTAATCCTACTGTTAATTTAGTTGCATAAATTGGTACATTTATCTTTTTTAAGAAATAAGGAACTGAACCTATATGGTCTTCATGACCATGTGTTATTACTAATCCTTTTATTTTATCCTTGTTTTGTTCTAGATATGTTATATCTGGTATTACTAAATCTACACCTAACATATCATCTTCTGGAAATGATAAACCACAGTCTACTACTATCATTTCATTCTCATATTCAAATACTGTAATGTTTTTACCAATTTCGTGTAATCCTCCAAGTGGAATTATTTTTAATTTTGATTGTTTAAAAATCTCTTTTTGAATATTTCTCTTTCCTACTCTTGCAGTTCTTCTTGTAACTTTTTTCTCTCCTTCATTTTTATTTACTTTTCTAGTATTTGTTCTTTTAGTTTGTGCATTTGTTCTTCTACTTCTCACATTTTTCTTATTATTGTTTTCTAATTTTTCTTCTGACATAAATTCTCCTTTCTTAATTTAAACATTTTATTTTTCAATCCTATTAATCATTTAATAAATTAGACCAAAGTCTAATAACCTAAAATTTTTATGTACGCAAAAATTTAGTTTATAGAATATAGTTTTTACTATAAACATTTTATTTCTATTTAATTTCCCGCTCTCTTATTATTTACTATTATTTACCTAAACTTATTTTTTTATACATAATTTTAGGTTTTAAATTTTAATAAAATCTCTTTCATAGCATTTCTGCTAACATCTGCCAATTATTATACTATAATTTGAAATAAATGTCAAATTTGATTTATGTAAATTAAATTGTAAGTTTATAGTATTATTTCAATAACAGTATAAAAGATTTAAAAATAAAATAAACCAGAGATTAATTTCTCTGGTTTGATATTTATTATTGATTTTGTGTATTTTCTCCTCTTCCTTCTGGAAGTGCATCTGAATAATCAAGTACAATTCTTATTCTTGTAATAGCTTTAATAGCTCTTACAAATTTACTATTTTTAAATCTTTGCCATAAACTTGGTTTAGCTTCGAAAGTTGTTGCTTGATTATATTGTTCAACCTGTTCTGCTTCTGTAGCTTCTTCTTTAGGTTCTTCTATAACTTGTTCTTGAACTTCTTCAACTGGTGTTGGAATTGATTTTAAAGCATCAGCAACTTCAATTCCAATATAGCTTAAAGCTTTTGATCTATCTTCAATTCTTTCCATATCAATTTCAATATGTAAATTAGCCTCTAAATTATTTATTCTTGCATGTATCAATTTCATTGCATCTTGATAATTTTGTGATTTATCACTCTTTGATTTTCCAATAATGTTTAAAGGCTCTATTATATCTTCAGAAAAACTTCCTTCTGCTTCTTTTACTTGGTCTTTCCAATCTTTTTCTTTATTTTCTACTGCTTCTAATACTTCTTTCAATTTTCCAGCTAAAGCTATATTTTCTTCTCTTTGTCTAATTAATTCTTCTATTTTTTTTGTATTCTCTTCAAATTGATTTGTAGCAAATTCAACTAATCCATAAGCAGCTTTATAAACACTTGCTGGGAAGTTTTTCTTTTTTGGATATTCGATTAAATATGTTTTTATAGACTCAACTAAATCTTTAAAATATGTATCGTCTTCTAATTGAACTATTTGTTTTTTACTTTTAGGATTTATTAATTTTTGAACTTTATCTATATTCATTAATATTTTTTCTTCTGTGATAACCATTCTCACATTTACTATGCCAGATTTAGACATTGTAAATTACCTCCTTTTATCTTACGCGTATTCGCCTTTGCTTTCTTTATTATTATACATTAAGCTACAAAAAACTACAAGATAATACTATTATTTTTTGTGTTAAATTTTGATTACAGAAATGTTACAGAAATATTACAAATTCTTTCAAAACATTAGGGAAAAGCTTTTTTCGCTTTTCCCTTTCTTACTATAATACTGTTTTTATCTCTTCTGCTCTTTTTACTTTTTGTGTAGTTGTTTTTATTAATTCTTTATCTGTAATTCTAATTTCCCTTATATATTTATATGCTGGCATTGTTTTATTTACCTTTTTAACTTCTTGCCAAATTTTTTCTTTTATTTCATTTTCATCTGTTGTTCCAAAAATTTCCTCTGCATTTTCTTTGTCATAAACAATTTTTGCATCTATTTTATAATCACCATCATCTTCTGGTCTTCCATAAACAAAGCTTTCTTTTACTCCCTCTATTTTATTAATTAAAGCTTCTAATTCTTCTGGGAATATATTTTTTCCATTTTTTAATACAATAACAAATTTCTTTCTTCCTGATATAAATATAAATCCATCTTTATCAATTCTTGCCAAATCACCTGTATATAGCCATCCATCTTTTAAAGTTTCTTTTGTTGCTTCTTCATTATTGTAATATCCAAGCATCATTGAAGGACCTTTTGCTAATAATTCTCCAACTCCATCTTCATCAGGATTATCTATTTTTACATCTAAACTTGGTAATGCTTTTCCTATTGAACCAATTCTTCTATATTTATCATCTTCTGCTGCTATTACTGGTGAACTCTCTGTTAATCCATATCCTTGATACATTGTAATTCCTAAATCATTAAAACCTTTTTCTGTATCCGGGTCTAATGCTGCACCACCAGATACGAATAATCTTAATTTTCCTCCAAATGTATCATGTATTTCTTTAAATAATTTTTTCCTAATATCTATTCCAAACTTTAATAAGAAATTACTTATTTTAATACCTTTTTTTACTGTTTCTAATTTTCCTTTTTTCTCAATTGCTTTCATTACTTTTCTATACATTGCTTCATAAAGAATCGGAACTGATATCATTGCTGTGATTTTATATTCTTTTATATTTTCTGCAATATGACGAATTCCATCACAGAAAGCTATTGAACCACCCGTTGATATTGGATATAAAAATCCTACTGTACATTCAAATGTATGATGTAATGGTAAGAATGATAAAAATCTATCTTCTGGTGTTAGCTTTATTACAGCTGTAATATCTTGTAAGTTACTACATATATTTTTATGAGATAGCATAACTGCTTTTGACATAGCCGTTGTTCCAGAAGTAAATAGCATTATTCCCATTTTTTCATTATCAATCTTGCTATCCAAAAATTCTCTATTTCCTTCTTCTAATAATTTTCTTCCTTCTTCAGTTAATTCTTTTTGTGATTTTACACCATTTTCTTCTTTGTCTAAATCCATAGAAATAAAATATTGAAGTTTTGTATTTTTTTGCTCTCTAATTCTATTCATAACTTCATCATATTTTTTAGAATAAAAAATTGCTTCAACTTCTGAACGAATAATCAAACTTTCTATTTCATTATCTGGAAGCGCTTTATCTAGTGGTACTATTACCCCTGTCCCCGCTGCAACTGCTAAGTAATCCACTCCCCATTCATATCTATTTTCTGATATAACAGCTATTCTCTTATCTTTTAATCCCATATCTATTAATTTTGTTCCTAATGCATTTATTTCATCCCTAAATTCTTTGTGAGTAATTTCTCTAAATTTTCCTTCTTCTTCTGTTCTAAAAACATAAGCTGGTCTATCTCCATACTTTTCTCCTGATTTTTTTAACATATCTTTTAAATCTGTATACTCTACAAACTCATGAATTGGTTTTCTCATTTTTCTTCCCCTCTTTTATTTTATTCTTAAACCTTCAATTATTGTATTTTCAAATTCTTTATACAATTTCATAATGTCAATTTCTTCTTTACTTCTTTCTTTATATACTAAACTTGAACCTATTAAACCATAAATTTCAGAAGCAATGGCTTGTGGATTTTCCTTTTTTATCTCGCCATTTTCAATTCCTTCTTTTACAATCTGTTCTATTTTATATATATAGGACATAATGTGTTTTTTACATGTTTTATTTCTTGATTCATTTCCCCAAAACTGACTAAGTAAAATTGTAATTAAATCTTCGTATTTTACTACTATTTTTATTTGTATTAATACAATTGCTTTTATTTTATCAATATAATTAGGGAATTTTGCTGTTTTTATATCAATACTATTTTGAAGAAGTTTTATTCCTTCTTCTATTAAAAAATTAAAAATTTCCTCTTTACTCGAAAAATGATAATAAAGTGTTCCTTTTGCCACTCCCACTGTTGCTGTTATTTCTTCTATACTTGTGGCATCATATCCTTTTTCAGCAAATAACTTCATTGAAGTTTCAAATATCTTTCTTTTTGTCTTATTCATCTTTTACCACCTTTCAATTTGTGATAACTAGTACTTATTATATATATTTTTATTCAATATTGCAATAGTTTTATGTTATTTTGAATACAAGGTCAATATAATAAAAAAAATCCATCTATTCAGTTTTGAAATAAATGGATTTTAATTCTATATCTTCTCTAATTATTTATATCGCTGTCTTCATTTCTAAATTTGTTATCCTTTTATTGAATTTTTCATGCTCTTTTTTATTTTCTTGAGATTTTTCTGTTACTACTTCTAATATTTTAGCAACATTTATATTTATAATTCGTAATTCGCTTCTAATAATAGCTTGTTCTTCTTTAAATTCCTGTTGTTCTTTTCTTATTTCTTTTTGTTCTCTTTGGACATTTTTTAATGTTCTTTTCATACTTGTTTGTTCCTTTTGAACCTCTGCTAATGTCTCTTTCATACTTGTTTGTTCCTTTTGAACCTCTGCTAATGTCTCTTTCATACTTGCTTGTTCCTTTTGAACTTCTGCTAATGTCTCTTTCATACTTGCTTGTTCCTT
>CALXAD010000039.1 GCA_944386195.1 uncultured Clostridia bacterium | reverse complement strand
TTAGATATAGAAAAAGTACAGAAATTTGTGTACTTTTATTTTCCACTTTTTCTGTACTTCTATTTTATCATTTATAGTGGTGATTTTTTTGAGTTTTTGTGAAATGATGGAAATATTAAAAGAAGAACATAAAGGTAGGATAGTTTTATGTAATAATGGAAGTTTTTATATAGCAATAGGAAATGATGCTGTTCTTTTAAATAAGGTGTTAGGGTTAAAACTTAGTTGTATGGGAATAGGAATTTGTAAAGTAGGCTTTCCAATAGAATCATTAGAAAAATATACAGAATTATTAATAAAAACAGGATATAGTTTTGTTATTTATGATTTTAATAGTGAAAAGGAAGATTTAGCTATAATAATAAGCTATGCTGGAAAAAGATTAAATGAAGAAATAGAAAAAAATAAATGTTATTGTTGTAGTAGAAATAAAAGAAAAAGTAAAAAGCTAGATAAATATACAAGAGCATTAGTAAAAATGTATGAGCAAGAAGAAAAAGAAATAAGAGAAGAGAGAAAACGAAAAAGAGAAGAAAAAGAGAAAAAAGAATTAGAAAAAGAAGAAGAAAAATTGAAAAACAAAATATTAAAATTAAAAAATGGAGAATAAGGTAAAATGGCTGATGAGAATAAATTAAAACTAATACCAAAAGCAGAAATATATGTAGAATATATAATAAATATGATAATAAAGCTTCCAAGAACAGAAAAATTTAGTATAGGAACAGAATATAAAATAAGTTTATATAAAATGTTAGAAGAAATAATGTATTTAAATAAAATGGATAAAAATAGTAATGTTTCTGTAATTAGTGTTTTAAACAAGATAGATAGTTTACTAATGGCTCAAAGAATATATTTAAGAATAATGTATAAAAATAAATGGATAGATAAGAAAAAGTATTTAGTATCAATGGAAATGATATATGAAATAGGTAAGATTTTAGGAGGACTAATAAAATTTTATGCCAAAAACAATAAGAAATAAATATTTGAGTTATGATAGGCTTATGGAAGCACATAAGAAAGCAAGAAAAGGAAAAGGTTATAGAGAGGAAATAATAAAATTTAATTTAAAACAAGAAGAATATATATTTTACTTACTAGATGTATTAGGTAATAAAAGTTACAAACATGGAGGATATAGTACATTTTATGTAACAGAACCAAAATTAAGAAAAATAGAAAAAAGTAGATACATAGATAGAATAGTACATAGATGGTTGGTAGATAACTTTTTAGAACCATATTTTGTACCAACATTTATTTCAACTTCTTATGCATGTTTAAAAGGTAAAGGAATGCATAAAGCGTGTTTAGATGTACAAAATGCAATGAAACATTGTAAAAGAATATGGGGTTCATATTATATATTAAAAATGGATGTAACAAAATATTTTGAAAACATAGATAAGAAAATATTACTTAGTATTTTAGAAAGAAAAATAAAAGATAAAGACTTAATGTGGCTAATAAAAGAAATATTATATTCTCAGAAAAAAGATGTTGGACTTGAAATAGGAAATTACACATCACAGCTATTTGCTAATATTTATTTAAATGAGGTAGACCAATATGTGAAAAAAGAATTAGGTATAAAATATTACTTTCGTTATCTTGATGATAGTGTTTTATTAGTTAAGAGTAAAGAAGAAGCAAAATATTGCTTAGAAAAAATAAAAGAATTTTTATATTATAATTTAAAACTTACATTAAATAAAAAAACACAAATATTTAAAAGTAAACAAGGAATAAACTTTTGTGGTTATAAAATAAATGAATATAGGCTAAAAATCAGAGATAAAGGAAAAAGAAAATTAAAGAAAAAGGTTGTTAAATTAAAATATTTAGTGAAAAATGAGAAAATTTCAAGTAAAGAAGCAAAAAAATATTTAGCAGGACATATGGGATATATAAAAATAGCAAACACATGGAATTTAGAAAATAAACTATTTTATAGGGATAGATCATAAAGGCGAATTCTACTAACAACAGAGTTAATCGTGGTCGGTAATTACAACAACAATGGCTCTAACAATACTTGTAGCAATCGTAACAACAACACCCCAGACAATACCAATTCTAACATCGGATTTCGTTTAGCTCTAATATTTTTCTAGATTATATATTTTAAGGAATATATACAATGAAATATTAGATATTAAAGGGATTTATTCCTTCCAGATATGGTAAAAAAGAATCAGTAAAATAGGTATTGGTAGAAATATTATTATTATTTAATTTTTGCAAGTTATTAATATTTTGAATATACTTATTTTACGGTACTTTTATATATTTTTAGTTTTATTTTTAAATTCCTATTTTTTCTTTTTTAATTTTATTTTTAGGAGTAGTTATATGAATATATGCTTTTTAATTGGAAAAATAATAAGTGAAATAAAATTTGATTTTGTGATTGATGAAGAAGGCTTTGGAAAGAAAATATCAATTGTAAGATTTTGTATTGATGTTTTAGAAGAAAGAATAAATGTTGTAGGTTATAATAAATTAGCTGACTTTTGTTACCAAAAATTAAATATAGGAAATATAGTTTTTATAGAAGGATTCTTAAGAACAGATGGAAAAATAGAAATAAAAAATATAGAATATAGTAAAGAAAATAAAAAATTATAGATATTCTTGAAAAAATAAGATGAATTATAAATAAATATTGACTTTTATGTTAAAAGATAGTATACTAATTTTAGTAAAAGATGTTACAAAAATATAACATATATTTTACAATTATATAATAAATATTGATTTTCTTAAATATTATTATATAATAAAAGTGAATAAGGCTTAGCACTACTCATAAGTTGAATTTTTTTGCTTGTTGTCGGTATTAGTTGATGGGCTAATATCGACTTTTTCTTTGCTTAAACTAAATTGATATTTAAAAATACCAATAATGCCTACTAAAACTGCAAGGCAAAGAATAACAAGGTATATTCCTATGTAAATTTCCATAGGCTTTACACCCATTTCTTTAGTATTACACTTAAGTCCCATAGAAAAGGGTAAATAATTCAAACAAAATGACTATATCATAAATTTATTTATGTATCAATATTTATTTTGTAGAGTCTGATTTATAATATTAAACAAAAATACACCTTATTAAAACTTTTTAAGTAATAATAGATGGATTTTTGTTCTAAAGAAAAGAGAGAGTAATTTATAGAAATTTTGCTATTTTTCTGTTATAATATTTTAGTAAATAAAAATAATAGGAGAGATAAATGAATTACAGAATAGAAAATGGAGCAATTAGTTATGGAGTAGACACAATATTAGAAGAAATAAACTTTGAAATAAATGAAAAAGATAAAATAGCAATTGTAGGAAGAAATGGGGCAGGTAAAACTACTCTTTTAAAAGCAATAGTAGATAATTCTATGCTAGAAGAAGGAGTGGGTAGTAGTAAATTTGGAGTATATAAACAAGGAAACCCAGTAATAGGATATTTAAAACAAATAGACTTTGAAGATACATCAAAAACAATGCTAGAAGAAATACTAAAAGAATATAAAGAAATAACAAATTTAGAAGAAAAAATAAAACTTTTAAGTGAAAAAATGAATACTGAAACTTCTGAAAAAACAATTGCAAGTTATACTAAAAGCTTAGAAGAATATGAGCTTTTAGGTGGATATACATATAAAAAAGAATATGAAACAGCATTAAGAAACTTTGGATTTAGTATAGAAGATGAAAAAAAGAAAATATCAGAATTTTCAGGAGGACAAAGAACAAAGATAGCATTTTTAAAATTAATATTAAGTAAACCAGATATATTATTATTAGATGAGCCAACAAACCATTTAGATATAAAAGCAATAGAATGGCTTGAAAAATATTTAAAAAACTATAAAAAAGCAATAGTAGTAGTATCACATGATAGAATGTTTTTAGATAGAATAGTAAATAAAGTATATGAAATAGAATATGGAACAATGACTTTATATAAAGGAAATTATAAAGATTATGAAAGGCAGAAAAAAGAAAATTATGAAAAACAACTAAAAGACTATGAATATCAACAAAAAGAAATAAAAAGATTAGAAAATATAGTAAATAGATTTAAATATAAACCAACAAAAGCAAAAATGGCATTATCAAAATTAAAACAAATAGAAAGAATGGTAAAGGTAGAAGAGCCCAATAAGTATGATTTAAAAACATTTCATAATAATTTTAATATACAACCAAGTGGAAAAGATGTATTACAAGTTAAAGATTTAGAAATAGGATATAATAAAGTATTACAAAAAATAAATTTCTCATTATATAGAGGAGAAAAACTAGGAATAATAGGAGAAAACGGAATAGGAAAATCTACATTATTAAAAACCATTGCAGGCTTATTAAAACCTTTAGGCGGAAGCTTTTCATTTGGACATAATGTAAGTCTTGGATATTTTGACCAACAACTAGAATTTGAAAACCTGGAAAACACGGTATATGAAGAATTTTCTAGGAAATTTCCAGAACTTACAACAACAAAACTAAGAACAATACTAGGAAGTTTCTTATTTACAGGAGAAGATGTAGAAAAGAAAATAAAAGTATTATCAGGAGGAGAAAAATCAAGACTAAAACTTTGTGAAATATTTAAAACAGAACCAAATTTACTTATACTTGATGAGCCAACAAACCATATGGATATAGTTGGAAAAGAAAGCCTAGAAAATATACTAAAAGAATATGAAGGAACACTAATATTTGTATCTCATGATAGATATTTTGTAAATAAAATTGCAAATAAAATATTAGAATTTAAACCAGGAAAAGTAACATTTTTTGATGGTACCTATGAAGAATTGCAAGAATATAAAGAAAAAAATGAAATACAAGAAGAAAGTATAAAAGAAAATGAAAATGAGATAAAAACGAAAGAAGAAAAAAATAATAAAAACCAATATTTAATAAACAAAGAAATAAATAAAAAGAAAAATAAATTATTAAAAATAGAAAAAGAAATTGAAGAATACGAAAAAGAAATAAAACAAATAGAACAAGAAATGGGTAAAGAAGAAAATGCTACAGATTATATAAAATTAAATGAATTACAAGAGGAAATACAAAAATTAAATGAAAAAATAGAAGAAAAAATGATTGAGTGGGAAGAAATAAATGATACATTAAAAGAAAAAGACTAATGATATTTAATGAAAACTGAAACAAATAAAAATAAATATTGACTTTTGTGTTAAATAATAGTATACTAATTTTAGTAAAAAGATGTTACAAAAATATAACATATATTTTACAATTATATAATAAATATTGATTTTCTTAAATATTATTATATAATAAAAGTGAGTAAGGCTAAGCCCTACTCAAGGAAGAATTAGTTTTGTTTGTCGTCGATATTAGTTGTTGGGCTAATATCGACTTTTTCTTTGCTTAAACTAAATTGATATTTAAAAATACCAATGATGCCTACTAAAACTGCAAGACAAAGAATAACAAACCCTATTCCTATGTAAATCTCCATAGGTTTTACACCCCTTTCTTTAGTATTACACTTATGCCTTTTTGGACTAAGTGCATAGAACAATATTTATGATTGATAAATATTAATCTATGCACTTAAGTCCCATAGAAAAGGGTAAATAATTCAACCTAAATGACTATATCATAAATTTATTTATATATCAATGTTTATCTTGTAAAACTTGATTTATAATATCAAATAAAAAATATAACTTATCAAAACCTTTTAAGTAATAATGAAGAAAAAATGATGGAGTGGGAAGAGATAAATGATACTTTAATAGAAAATTAAAAAAATGTTGACAGGGGTAAAATTTAATGCTATAATTCTATTAGCCATAAGGAATAATTATGGTAAAAAGTAATAAAATAAAAGAGGAGACAAAGTCTTACTCGTCCGTATTGGAATTATTGGGGGCATGTTGAGCAGGAGTGACCTCAATTTTTTCTTTGCTAAAATTTACTATGTATTTAAACATACCAGTAAATACAACTAAAATGCCGTATGCAAAGAATTAGAAATTCAATACCTACTAAAATTAAAAATACCTCCAATTTTATCACTCACCTCCTTCGAAGTATTTACAACTTAGGTTGTCATGGTGAGTGTCTCCAAAAACGACAAACTAATTATACAAAATATAATACTTAATGTCAATGTAAAAATTAACAAAAAGGCGAATGAAATTATATTAAATATGAAAGTATTTTTTGGCTTTGATGTAGAAACGAGCATAAAAAGTTTAAAATGCTTGTTGACAAAAAATGTAAAAAATGTTATTATGAAATCGGTTTATTCAAAAAATTATTATCAAGGAAAAATCTTTCCAAATTCTCAAAAAAATTAAAACAATTTATATTAAATGAAAGGAGTAAAATGCAAAGAGAAAGTAAAGAAGAATTAACAAGAAGAGGAAGAGAAAGACAAAGAATGCTAATATTAGGTAATTTATTAGACATGGATTTTAGCTTAGAAGAATCAGCAATGTTAGTAGGACTATCAATGAAAGAAATATATGTATTAATGGTATTAGATATAATGGAAATAGAAGACTGGAAAATAAAAGAAGAAGCAATGAAAAAAGAAAAAGTTTCAATCGCAAAAAAATTATTAAAAGAAAAATTTGGAATCGAAGATGTATCAAGAATAACACAATTGAGCGAAGAAGAAATTAGAAGAATAATAAAATAAAAATGTGTAATATAAAAATGTCGAAAAAAAGTAGAAAAGACTAAGATTATTATGTTATAATACATCTTAGGAAGAAGAGGATAGAAATGAGAAAAGTTTTTATTGTAACAGGAGCAAATGGCTTTTTAGGAAATAACATAGTAAGAAAATTAGTAGAACAAAACGTAGAAGTAAGATGCTTAGTTTTGCCAAATGATAATATAAAAGCATTAGAAGGATTAAACTGTAAAATCTATAAAGGAGACGTGACAAAGAAAAATACATTAGATGAAATATTTGATATACCAGAAGAAGTAGAATTATATGTAATACATTGTGCAGCAATAGTATATATAAAAGCAAAGTATAACCCTAAGGTTATGGAAGTAAATTATAATGGAACTAAAAATGTTATAGATAAAGTAATAGAAAAAAATGCAAAAATGATATATGTAAGTAGTGTACATGCAATAACAGAAAAAGAAAATAATGAAAAAATTGAAGAAATATACGACTTTGACCCAAATAAAGTAGTAGGACAATATGCAAAATCAAAAGCAAGAACAGCAAGGATGGTATTAGAAGAAGTAAAAACAAGAAATTTAAATGCATGTATTATACATCCATCAGGAATAATAGGACCAAGAGACTATAGTAATACACATTTAACACAAATGATAATAGATGTAGCAAAAGGAAGTTTAAGAGCATGTGTAAAAGGTGGTTATGATTTTGTAGATGTAAGAGATGTAGCAGATGGAATATTAAAAGCATGTGAAAAAGGTAAAAAAGGAGAATGCTATATATTATCAAATAAATATATAGAAGTAAGAGAATTAGTGGATTTAGTAAGTAAATATGCAAAAGTGGGTAAAATAAAAACAGTCTTACCTATGTGGTTTGCAAAACTTACAGCTCCATTATCAGAAATGTATTACAAAATAAGAAAAGAAGCACCATTATATACAAAATATTCTTTATATACATTAACATCAAATGCAAATTTTTCAAATGAAAAAGCAAAAAAAGAATTGGGGTATACAAATAGACCAATAGAAGATACTATAAAAGATACAGTTAAGTGGCTAAAAGAAGAAGGAAAAATTTAAAATCGAAAGGTTTGTTATTATATGAAATACAAAGTACTTATATTATCCTGTGGTACAGGAGGAGGGCATAATTCAGCAGCAATGGCAGTTACAGAAGAATTAAATTCAAGAGGAATAGAAGCAAACTTTATGGAATATTTGGAAATTACAAATCCAAAAATTAAGAATAATGTAAATAAACTATATATAAGTTCTACTAATTATAATGGAAAAGTTTTTAAGAAGATATATAAATTAGGAGAGCTATACCAGAAAACAAAATTAAAATCGCCTGTTTATAGATTAAATTGGATAAACAGAAATAAATTATATAAATATATAAAAGAAAATAATTATTCTTATGTAGTTACTTCTCATTTATTTGCTACAGAATGTTTAACTGCAATAAAAAAAGAACATGACATTCATTTTGTTGCAATTGCAACAGATTATGTTAGTATTCCTTTTTGGGAAGAAACTAATCCAGATTATTTAGTAATTCCAAATAAAGAATTAGAAGAAGATTTTATTTCTAAAGGAATAAAACAAGAAAAGTTATTACCATTAGGAATACCAGTTTCAAAAGTATATAGTGAAAAATATAATATAGAAGATTCTAGGAAAGAGTTAAATTTAAAGAAACAAGAAAAATATGTATTAATTTTAACAGGTAGTATGGGATTTGGAAATGTTGTTAAAGAAGTAGAAGTTTTGGTAGAAAAAATAAAAGATGTAAATTTTATAGTATCTTGTGGAAAGAATACAAAATTATTAGAAAAGATACAAGAAAAATTTAATAGTAATTCAAAGGTAATAGCATTACCGTTTACTAGAAATATAAATCTATATATGAAAGCAGCAGATATAATATTATCTAAACCAGGGGGATTAACCTCAACAGAAATAGCAACACTTAGAAAACCATTTATCCATACTATGCCAATACCAGGTTGTGAAAATTATAATGCTAACTTTTTTAGTAGTAGAAAAATGTCAATTAAATGCAATTCAATAGAAGAAGTAGTAGAGAATACTAAAAAATTATTGAAAGATAAAAAATTACAAGAGGAATTAATAAAAAATCAAGAAAAATATATTGATAAAAATGCTTGTAAAAAGATAGTAGATAAAATAATTGAAGAAATAAGAAAATATAATTAAAAGGGTGAATATATGAAGGGGTTTACAGGAGAAAGAGCATTAAAAGAAGAGGATATAGAAAGATTAGAAGAGATAGCAGATGAAAATGAACATATTATAGATTTATGGGAGCCATTAGAGTTTAATATTGATAGTAGTTATGAATATGTTCCAAAAGATACAATATTTAATATGTTTTCAGATATTTTATATTATTTTATAGCATATCCAATATTAGAAGTTTTTACAAAAATAGTTTATGACTTAAAAATAGAGGGAAAAGAAAATATAAAATATTTAGAAAAAGGGGCAATTAGTGTTTCAAACCATGTTCTATTTTTAGATTGTGCAATGGTAGGATTAGCATGGGGACTAAAAAGAGTATATTATACGACTTTAGAGGGAAGTTTTAAAATTCCTTTAGTTAGAAAATTAATAAAATTATTAAGAGCAATGCCAATACCAGAAAAAATAAAAAATAGAGAGTATTTTATGAAAGCAATAGAAGAAATATTAAATAATGGAAATTTTGTACATTTCTATCCAGAAGCTTCGTTGTTTCCATATTATAAAAAGAATTATAAAAAGATAAGAAATTTTAAAAATGGAGCTTTTAGTATAGCTATAAAAAATAATGTTCCAATAGTTCCAATGGTATTTACATTTAGAGAGCCTAAAGGAATAAGAAAGATATTTAAAAAGAAAAAGGATGTTACATTAAAAATATTAAAACCAGTAACAATTAGTGAAGAAGGTTTAAATCAAAAACAAAAAGAGGAATTGCTGAAAAATAAAGTACATACAATGATGGAAGATGTAGTAAAAGGATGCTAAATGCATCCTTTTAATCTCCGAAAATATCAAAAATTTCTCCTAAAAATGATTCTTTTTTTCTCTTATGATATTTTGGATTATGTTTATCATAATAATATTCATCTTTTTCATAATTTCTTCCGTAATCTCTTTCAGGTTCTCTTGATTTTTTACTTTCTTGGTAATAATTATCATTATAAGCAGTTTCTTTTTCAATTAGTTTTTCTAGTTCACCTCTATCAAGCCAAATACCACGACATTCTGGACAATAGTCAATTTCGATTCCTTTCTTTTCAGACATAAGTAGAGTTACATCTTTACATACTGGACATTTCATAATTTACCTCCTAAATTTATTTTTAAGATTATAGCATGGAATAATTACTAAAATCAATAAATTGAAAAATAAAATAAAAAAATTAATGATAGAAAATAATTTAAAAGCAAATTTTGTAAAAAAACAAAGAAAAATGAAAAAAGACTATTCTTTTTTTTCTTTTTATGATATATATAAATAATAAATGTAGTATGAATTTAAAATTATTATCTTATAGGGGGAAAAGAATGGAAGAAAACGAATATCAAGGATTATCAGATAAAGAAGTAGAAAAACTAACGCAAGAAGGAAAAGTAAATGTAACAGGAAGTGATAATTTAAAATCAAACTGGCAAATAATAAAAGACAATGTTTTTACATTATTTAACTTATATAATTTACTTATTGCTATAGCATTAGTTGCAGTACATGCATATACTAATACATTTTTCTTTTTGATAATAACTATAAATGTATTAATTGGAATTATACAAGAAATACATGGTAAAAATTTAGTAAAGAAATTATCAATACTAACAGCATCAAAAGCAACTGTAATTAGAAATGGAAAAGAAGAACAAATAGATATTGAGAAAATAGTATTAGGAGATACAATAGTATTAAAACAAGGAGACCAAATACCATCAGATGCATATGTTATAGATGGTGAAGTAGAAGTAAATGAAGCACTACTTACAGGGGAATCTGAATTAGTACAAAAAAACGTTGAAGATAAACTCCTTTCAGGAAGTTATGTAGCAAGTGGAAAATGTTATGCAGTTGTTGAAAAAGTAGGTGCAGACAATTTTGCTAACCAGATTATAAATGAAACTAAAAAATATAAAGAAAATAATTCAGAATTAATAAACTCTATGAAAAGAGTTACAAAATTCACAAGTTTTGTAATAATTCCAGTAGGAGTAATTCTATTTATACAAGCATATATAACAAGAAGTGTTGATTTAACAACATCAGTAATAGCAACAGCAGCAGCTTTACTTGGAATGTTGCCAAAGGGATTAGTATTATTAATTACAATAGCACTAGAATCTGGTGTAATAAAATTAGCTAAAAAACAAGTTTTAGTACAAGAGTTATATAGTATAGAATCTTTAGCACATATTGATACAATATGTTTAGATAAAACAGGAACAATAACACAAGGAAAAATGAAAGTTTCTGAAGTAAAATTATATAAAGAAAATACTATGCCAAAACCTTTTAATGAAATGATGCAAGCTTTTGTAAATGGAATGGATGACAGTAATTCAACTTTTCTAGCAATGCAAGAATATTTTAAAGGTAATACTATCTTAGATAAAGTAGATAAAGTACCATTTTCATCAGAAAGAAAATGGAGTGCAATATCATTTAGAAATGAAGGCTCTATTGTAGTTGGGGCTCCAGAAAGATTATTCGAAAAATCAAATGAAACAATGCCAGATAGAGTTATAGATTTACAAAAAGATGGTAAAAGAGTATTAAGTGTAGCATATACAAAAGAAGTAATAAAAGATTCAGAACTTCCAAGCTTAGATGTAATTGCATCAATAGTATTAGAAGACCCATTAAGAAAAAATGCAAAAGAAATGCTAGGATATTTTAAAGAACAAGGTATAGATGTAAAAATAATTTCAGGAGACAATCCACTTACTGTATCAAATATAGCAAGGAGAGCAGGACTTAAAGATTATGAATCATATATAGATTTATCAACGATAAGTACAGATGCAGAAATTGTAAATTTAGTTGATAGATATAGTATTTTTGCAAGAGTATTACCACATCAAAAGAGTATTATAGTAAAAGCTCTACAAGCTAAGAACCATAAGGTTGCAATGACAGGTGATGGTGTAAATGATGTAATAGCTTTACGTGAATCAGATTGTAGTATAACACTTCCAGATGCAACAGATAGCGCAAAACAAGTATCTCAAATAGTACTTCTAAATTCAGACTTTAGTGTATTAAAAGATGTATTAATGGAAGGAAGAAGAGTTGTAAATAATATAACAAATGTTGCTAGAATATTCTTTATAAAAACGATATATTCTGTTTTATTATCAATATTTTGTATATTAACAAACACAGCTTTTCCATTTATACCAATACAAATAACTTTAATAGATTTAGTAATAGAAGGATATACATCATTCTTTATTACATTTGAACAAAACAAAAAGGCTATTACAGGTGCATTCTTACCAACGGCACTCACGAATGCGGCACCATTTGCTATTGTTATTATGTTTAATATAATTGTTTTAACAATAGTAGGAAATATAGTTGGAATAGAACAAGGAATGTTAACAACTATGATGTATGTATTAATAGGATTTGTAAGTATTTTAGCAGTTCAAGAAGTATGTATGCCATATACAAAACCACATTTATTTTTATTTAGTACAACAGCAGTAGGATTTTATGTAGCAGCATTATTGTTTAATAAAATATTACAATTAACACCTATTACAAATTATGGAATTATAATTGTATTAGTGGTTGCTGTGATTGATTATTTATTAATTCATATAAAAAGAAAAGTTTATAAGAAAAAACAAATTGCATAAAAGCAAAAGGTAAATAGTAAACAAATTTTATTATTTACCTTATTTCTGTTGACTTAGGTATTATTATAATAATTAGTAAATAGATACTTTAGTAGAATATTTTAAAGAATTTGATAAATACATAAAATTAAATAAATATGATTTAAAATATGCACCACATATTTATCTACTTCAATTGGCAGGTAGCACATTTGGATATAAAGAATATATTGATGATTACAAACAAAAAGAATTATTAAAATTTGGATTATATTAGTCAAAATTATTTTATAAACATTGATATTTTGATTAAAATGCTATAGAATAAGAGTGATAAAAAGCGAAAGGTGGGAAAATATGCAGGGAATTGGTATAGGTATTAGTGATTTTAAAGTGCTAAGATTAAGAAATAATTATTTTATAGATAAATCAATGTATATAAAAGATATAATAGATAATCAATCAGGAGTTGTTTTAATAACAAGACCACGAAGATTTGGGAAAACACTAAATATGAGTATGTTGAAATATTACTTTAATATAAAGGAAAAAAATAATAAAGAATTATTTAATGGACTAAAAATTATGGAGCAGGATAAAAAATATACATCTAAATTAGGTTTTTATCCTGTAATATATTTAACATTAAAAGATGCAGGTTTAATGAATTATGAATATATGATAATGCAAATGAAAACCATTATGATGGAAATGTTTTATGAGCATAGATATATATTAGAAAGTGATAAAATAGCTGATGGAGAAAAAAATATATTTAAAAGAATATTAAATGCAGAAGCAACAGATATAGACTTAATAAATAGCCTAAAGATTTTATCTAAAATGCTATATGTATATTATGATAAACCAGTAATACTACTTATAGATGAATATGATGTACCAATACAGGCAGCATATGTGGAAGGATATTATGAAGATGCAATAAAATTTTTAAAAACATTTTATGGAACAACATTTAAAGATAATCCATATTTAGAAAAAGCTATTCTAACAGGAGTAAGTAGAATAGCAAAAGAAAGTTTATTTAGTGGAATGAATAATTTTGATGTATATACAATAATGGATAATGAATTTGCGGATGACTTTGGAATAACAGAAGATGAGATGAAAAAAATAATAAAAGACTTTAATATACAAGATGAAGAAAAAGAAATAAAAAAATGGTATGATGGATATAAGATAGGAAATGTAGAAGGGATATATAATCCATGGAGTATATTGAATTATTTAAAAAATAAAGAATTAAAACCATATTGGGTAAATACAAGCTCAAATGACTTAATAAAAATGACATTAGAAAAATCAACAACATTAAAAGAACAAATGGAAAGATTATTAAAAGATGAAGCAATAGAAGCTACAATAGACTTAGAAACAATAATAGTAGGAATAGAGAATAAAGAAGAAAACATATGGGGATTAATGTTACAAACAGGATATTTAAAAGTAGAAGAAACGGTAAGTTTAGAAGAAAGAAGATATAAAGTAAAACTTCCAAATAATGAGATAAAAGATTTAATCAGAGGTATAATAAGAGAATGGTTTAGTAATAAAGTATTAGGAAATGATTTAAGAAGTATCTTACAAGATTTGGTGAGTTTAAATTTAAAAGAATTTGAAAAGAAGTTTAGAGTATTAGTAGAAGAAATGTTTAGCTATATGGATGTAGGAAAAAACACAGCTGAAAACTTCTACCATGCATTTGTATTAGGAATGTTAGTAGGATTAAAAGATACTTACTATGTAAATTCAAATAGAGAATCAGGATTTGGAAGATATGACATAATGCTAGAACCAAAAGATAAAAATGGTAATAGTTTTATAATGGAATTTAAAGTAATGGAAAATATGGAAGAAAAAACAATAGAAGATACAATAGAAAATGCTAAAAAACAAATAGAAGAAAAGGGATATGAAGAAAACTTAAAAGAAAGAGGATTTACTAATATAACAAAAATGGTATATGCTTTTAATGGTAAAGAAGTAAAAATGAGTGTATTTTAATTAGAATAGAAAATATGAAATGAAAAGATGAGGTAAAATATGGAATATGAAGTAAGATATTATTTTCCAACAGAAAAATTGGAATATTTACTAAGAATGCTAAGAAGAATAGATGGTTAAAAAATGGAAGAAAGAAGTTATGAGAAAACAATGCAATTTGACCATCCATGTAAAGAAATGAGTTTTTACAATAAAGAAATAGATGGAAGATTTAGAATTAGTATTAATGATAAAATAAGAATGTACAAAAAATGGAAAATAAAAATGTACAAAATTGTACAAAAATAAATTCCAAAAA
>CALXAD010000038.1 GCA_944386195.1 uncultured Clostridia bacterium | reverse complement strand
TTAAACATTAAATTGCACTAAAAAAGCTGAGGCAGAAAACTTTGAAGGTTTTCCACCCCAACTATTGACATAGAGCCATAAAAAATATCGTCTAAGAAATATTTCTCACACGACATTTTTTTATATTATATTAATTGTAATATTGCAACTTCTGCTCCGTCTCCTCTTCTAGGTCCTGCTTTAACAATACGTGTATATCCACCTACGTTTTTACCAGCATATTTTGGAGCTATTTCATTAAATAATTTTGATGGTAAATCAACACTATTACCTTCACTATCTTTAACTTTATTTAATGTTTTCATCATTTTTCTTCTAGCATTTAATCTAGATGGCATATCTTTTTGTCTCTTTTCAGTTGTTGTCTCTTTAACAACTTTTAGATATTCTTTACCATTTTTACTTTTAACTAATTCAGTTTCTTTATTTCCTTTAGAATCTAATTTAGCTTTAACAACTTTAACATCAACTGTTTCGAAATTATCTTTTTCTTTTATAGCTAATGCAATAATACTATCAGCAATTGATTTTACTTCTTTTGCTCTTGGTAAAGTTGTTTCTATTTTACCATGCATTATTAGGTCTGTTGTTAATGTTCTTAGCATAGCCATTCTAATATCTGTTGTTCTTCCTAATTTTCTATTAGTTGCCAATTTTTTTCACCTTCCTTTATTATTTATTCATCATCCTTAGCAAAATCTAAACCTAATGAATGTAGTTTTGCTGTTACTTCTTCTAATGATTTCTTTCCAAGATTCCTTACCTTCATCATTTCACTATCTGTTTTATTTGTTAAATCCTCTACTGTAGATATTCCTGCTCTCTTTAAGCAGTTAAATGACCTTACAGATAATTCTAGTTCTTCTATTGTCATTTCTAGAACTTTTTCTTTCTTAGATTCTTCTTTTTCTATCATAACTTGTGTATTTTTTGTAGTTTCTGATAAATCTATAAATAATTCTAAGTGTCCAGTCATTACTTTAGCTGCTAAACTTAAAGCTTCATGAGCTTTTAAACTTCCATCTGTCCAAACTTCAATTATTAATTTATCATAATCAACTGTTTGACCAACCCTTGTATTTTCTACTTGATAATTTACTTTCTTTACTGGTGTATAGATTGAATCTATTGGAAGTACAGAAATATCTTGATTTGGTTTTTTATTTTTTTCTGATGAGTTATATCCTCTTCCTTTATCTGCTGTCATTTCCATTCTTAAACTTCCACCCTCAGCAACTGTTGCTATATGTAAATCAGGATTTAATATTTCTACGGTACCATCTGTGATGATATCAGAGGCCAATACTTCTCCTTCCCCTTTTGCATCAATTCTTAAGATTTTTTCTTCGTTTCCATCGAATTTTAATCTTACACTTTTTAAGTTCATTATAATATCTGGTACATCTTCTACAACATTATCTATTCCTGAAAATTCATGTAATACTCCATCTATTTTTACACTTGTTATAGCACATCCTGGTAGAGATGAAAGTAAAATTCTTCTTAATGAATTTCCGATTGTTACTCCGTAACCTCTTTCTAATGGTTCACATACAAATTTTGCATAATTATTTGTATCATCAACCTCTAGACATTCAATATTTGGCTTTTCAAATTCTATCATTTTTACCTCCTAATATTCGAGAATATATCTCAAACTTCTTAAACCTAAATAGGTTTCTATTAGTAAAATTATTTTAGTTTTAGCATAAACTTTATAATTAACTTTAACTATTATTTTGAGTAAAGCTCTACTATTAAATGTTCTTCTACTGGGACATCTATCTCTTCTCTTGTTGGTAAAGCATTAACTTTTCCACTTAAGTTATCTATATCTTTATCTAACCATTTTGGAACTACTCTTGATTTATTATCTTCTGCTAAATCTTTTAATACTTTGTATTCCTTTTTATTCTCTTTTACAGATATAACATCTCCAGGTTTAACTAAGTAAGATGGAATATCAACTTTTTGACCATTTACTGTGAATAATCCATGACTAACTAATTGTCTAGCTTGTGGTCTAGTTGTTGCATATCCTAATCTAAATATTATATTATCTAATCTACTTTCTAATATTTGTAATAAGTTTTCACCTGTTACACCTTTTTTATTTGATGCTATTTCAAAATATTTTCTAAATTGTTTTTCTAAAACGCCATATATAAATTTGGCTTTTTGTTTTTCTTTTAATTGTAAACTATATTCACTTACTTTTCTTCTACTAGTATTTGGTTTTTTCTTACTAGATTTACTATATCCTAGAAAAGCTGGCTCAATCCCTAAACTTCTGCATTTCTTTAAAACAGGATCTCTATTTATAGCCATTTTTTACACCTCCATAATTCATTATTATATATCTTCTTATTTATTAAACTCTTCTTCTTTTTGGTGGTCTGCAACCATTGTGTGGTATTGGTGTTACATCTTTAATAGCACTTATTTCTAGTCCAGCTGTTTGAAGTGCTCTTATTGCAGCTTCTCTACCAGCACCTGGTCCTTTTACAAATACTTCTACAGATTTTAATCCATGTTCCATAGCAGCTTTAGCAGCTGTTTCGGCAACTTGACCTGCAGCAAATGGTGTACTCTTTCTAGAACCTTTATATCCTAGCTCACCAGCACTTCCCCAAGATATTGCATTACCTTGTGTATCTGTAATTGTAACTATTGTATTATTGAAACTAGAATGAATATGTGCTGCACCTTTTTCAATGTTTTTTCTATTTCTTCTAGCAACTTTTTTTGTTGTTACATTTCTTGCCATTTTGCATTTTCCTCCTTATTAAAAAATTCGAAAATTTCTTTTAAGATTTATTTCTTTTTACTTTTACTTACTAATTTTCTAGGACCTTTTCTAGTTCTAGCATTTGTTTTTGTTCTTTGTCCTCTTACTGGTAAACCTCTTCTATGTCTTATACCTCTATAGCATCCAATTTCTGTTAATCTTTTAATGTTTAATGCTACTTCTCTTCTTAAATCTCCTTCTACTGTATAAGATTCGTCGATTACCTTTCTTATATCATTAACTTGTTCATCTGTTAAATCTTTAACTCTTGTATCTAAGTTAACTCCTGCTTTTTCTAGAATTTTTCTAGAGCTTGATACACCTATTCCATAGATATATGTAAGTCCTATTTCTACTCTTTTTTCTTTAGGTAAGTCTACTCCTGCTATACGAGCCATATTTTTTTGCACCTCCAAAATTTATTTGTTTGTTTGTCCTAAAATAACTTAAAAAGGTGAAATGCTACTAGTGTTTACCCTAGTACATTTTAAGTACTTTAAAACATATATATAAACACAAACTCGATATGTAACTTAAAATTTTCATTTTAAATCAACAGCCGCTACCTCATTTGTGTTATTAACATAAGGATTAACCTTGTCTTTGTTTGTGTTTAGGGTTTTCACAAATAACTCTGATAACCCCTTTTCTTTTTATTACTTTACATTTGTCACACATTGGTTTTACTGATGGTCTTACTTTCATTTTTATAGCACCTCCTTGGCTTGCTTAAATATATATTTTGGGTTAATTTTATCTTTTATTTTGCTCTCCAAGTAATTCTTCCTCTAGTTAAATCATATGGAGAAAGTTCTACTTTTACTTTATCTCCTGGTAATATTTTTATATAATTCATTCTTAATTTACCTGAGATATGAGCAAGTATTTGATGTCCATTCTTTAGTTCTACTTTAAAATTTGTATTAGGTAAAGCTTCTACCACTGTACCTTCTACTTCGATTACATCTTCTTTTGCCATTTTTTCCCCTCCTATTAAAGAGTTTTTCTAATTTTTATCCATAATCTGGCTATTGTGCATAATAACTACTATATTATACATTATTATTATAGCATTGTCAAGATTTCTGGCTCTTTTTCTGTAATTAAAATTGTATTTTCATAATGTGCTGCTAAACTTCCATCTTCTGTTATTATTGTCCATCCATCATCTAGCTCTAAAATGTTAGGTTTTCCTTGTATTACCATAGGTTCTATCGCCAATGTCATACCTGGTTCTAATCTTATTCCTTTTCCTGCTTTTCCATAATTTGGTATTCCTGGGTCTTCATGCATTTCTCTTCCTATACCATGTCCTTGAAATTCTCTTACAACAGAATAACCTTGAGAACGTACATATTCTCCTATTGCATGACATACATCACCAATTCTATATCCTGGTTTTGCATATTTTATTCCTTCAAAAAATGCTTGTTTAGTTACTTCTACTAATCTTTGTGCCTCTTTTGATACTTTTCCTATCAAAAAAGTTCTTGCTGCATCTCCGTTAAATCCATTTTTTAAGGCTACTGTATCAACACTTACAATGTCACCTTCTTTTATTACTTTATGTTTTGAAGGTATTCCATGTATAACCTCATCATTTATAGATATACAAATTGATGCTGGAAATGGTGGAACTCCTCTTATTCCTGAATCAAATCCCTTTTCTGCTGGAATTGCTCCTTCTCTTCTCATAATTTTTTCTGCTAATTGGTCAACTTCCCATGTTGTCATACCAGGTTTTATTTTTTCTCCTAATTCTTTATAAACTACAGCTACAACTCTACAAGCTTCTCTCATCAGCTGTATTTCTCTTTTAGATTTTATTGTTACCAATTTATTTCATCTCCATTCTAAATGTTATTTTCTTTTATATATTTAATAACATCTTTTGCAACATCTTGTCCCAATTTATTAACTGATTTACTAACTAATGCTGAATATAAATTCTCTTTTTTCTCATAATATTCTATTAAAGGTTTTGTTTGTTCAATATATGTTTTAAATCTTTCCTTTACAGTTTCTTCAGTATCATCTTTTCTTTGAATTAAAGGTGAACCACATACATCACAAATTCCTTCTTTCTTTGGAGGATTTAATACTAAGTTATAAACTTTTTTACATTCTTGATTTGAACATATTCTTCTATTTACAATTCTTTCAATTAATTCATCTTCAGGTGTTGTTAAATTTATAACTAAGTCAACTTTTTTACCTTTTTTTTCTAATATTTTATCTAATTCTTCTGCTTGTTTTACAGTTCTTGGAAATCCATCTAAAATTATTCCTTCTTGAACATCTGGTTCTTCTAATCTTCTCTCAACAATTCCTATAGTTACATCATCTGGTACTAATTGTCCTTTTGATATAAAAGTTTCCGCTAATTTTCCAAGTTCTGTTTGTTCCTTTATGTTCTTTCTAAAAATATCTCCTGTTGAAACTTGAGGTATTCCTAATTCTTTAGTTAAAATTCCTGCAATTGTTCCTTTACCTGTTCCAGGCGCTCCTAACATTATTATTATCATACAAACACTTCCTTTGTTTTATATTTAAGGCAATAATAACCTTTATCATATCTATATACTTTATAGACATGATAAAAACTATCAATAAGCAAGACTTTGGGACGTTTATTTTTAACGTCCCTCACTTATTCTTACTCTAAAAATCCTTTATAATGTCTCATTGCTAATTGAGATTCTAATTGTTGAACAGTTTCTAGTGCTACACCTACAACAATCAATATTGATGTTCCACCAAAAGCTATATTTAAGTTTGTAAATCTTAATAACATTGGTATTATAGCTATCAATGCTAAGAAAAATCCACCAAACCATGTAAGTTTTGATATTATTGAAGACAAATATTCTGTTGTTGGTTTTCCTGCTCTTATTCCTGGAATAAATCCACCATTTTTCTTTATATTACTTGATACTTCCGCTGGATTAAATGTTGCATAAGTATAGAAAAATGTAAATCCTATAATTAACAATAAATATACCAAAGCATTTGCTATAGAATATCCAATTGGAACATTTGATGTTGATGTTGCAATTGAGAAATTATATAACCCTGCTAAAAATCCTGTTTGATTTGCTATATCTGGTACAAATATTTGTATAATCATGGCTGGGAATGTCATAAATGATGATGCAAAAATTACTGGCATAACACCTGCCATAGCAAGTTTTAATGGAATATGAGTACTTTGTGCTCCCATCATTTTTCTTCCTACCACTTTTTTAGAATATTGTACAGGTACTCTTCTTTCTGCTTGTTGTACAAATACAACACCTGCTACTAAAATAATAGCTCCTATTACAATTCCAATAGCAGTTAATAAACCTGTTGTACTAAATCCTGCTTCTGGCATAATCAAGCCCCATAATGTTGTAAGTAAGCTTGGTAAACCTGATATAATACCTATAAAAATCAATAAAGAAATTCCATTTCCAATTCCTCTTGCTGTGATTTGTTCTCCTAACCACATTAAGATTGCTGTACCAGTTACTAATCCTGTTACAACTAGCGTTCCTGTTAAAAAGCTATTATCTACGAATATACCTGCTGAGCTATATGATAAGTATATTCCAATTCCTTCAACTAAAGATAGAGCTATAGATAAGATTTTTGTATATCTATTTATTTTTTGTCTTCCTACTTCTCCACCTTCTTTAGTTAGCTTTTCAAGTGATGGAATTATCATAGCTAACAATTGGATAACAATTGATGCCGTAATATAAGGAGTAATTGACATTGCAAATACAGAAAATCTTGAAAAAGCACCTCCTGAAATCAAGTCAATTAATCCTGCTATTCCAGTTGTATTACTCATAGCTTCATTTAATGCTATGCTATTTACTCCAGGTACTGTTATATAGCATCCTAATCTAAATACAACTATTAATACTAATGTATATAATAATTTTTTTCTAACATCAGGTGTCTTTAACGCATTTTTTATTGTTTTAAACAATTAAACCACCTCTGCCTTTCCGCCTAAAGCTTCGATTTCTTCTTTTGCTTTTGCTGTAAATCTTTTTGCTTTAACATTTAATTTTTTCTCTAATTTTCCAGTTGCTAAAATAACAATACCGTCATTTATTTTTCCAATAATTCCTTCTTCTAATAAACTTTCAGCTGTAACATCTGTATTTTTTACTTCATTTAACATTTTTAATGTTACTTCTGTATATGTTTTTGCATGAATATTAGTAAAACCTCTTTTTGGTAATCTTCTAAACAATGGAGTTTGACCACCTTCGAATCCACGTCTTACTCCTCCACCACTTCTAGATTTTTGTCCTTTTTGTCCTCTTCCTGAAGTTTTACCATTTCCTGAACTAATACCACGACCAACTCTATTTCTGTTAACTTTTTTTACAGCTGGTTTTAATTCGTCTATTTTCATTTATGCATTGCACCTCCTTCTTATAAATAGCATATATTAATTTTATAAAATTTCTTCTACTCTTTTTCCTCTTTTTTTAGCTACTTGCTCAACTGTTTTCATTGATTTTAATCCTTCTAATGTAGCATAAACAACATTTCTTGGATTATTTGTTCCAATAACTTTTGTTCTTATATTTCTATATCCAGCAAGCTCTAATACAGGTCTTACGCTTCCTCCTGCTATAAGTCCACTACCTATTTCTGCTGGTTTTAATAAAACTTTAGCACTTCCAAAAGTTCCTACAAATTCATGTGGTACTGTTGTATTTACAATTGGTACTTCAACTAAGTTTTTCTTAGCTTCTTGAATAGCTTTTTTAATTGCATCTGGAACCTCAGCTGCTTTACCATTTCCAACACCTACATGACCATTTTCATCGCCAACAACAACAACTGCACTAAATCTAAAAGTTCTACCACCTTTTACAACTTTAGCAACTCTGTTAATTGCAACAACTTTTTCTTTTAATTCATTTTTTTCTTCCATAGGTTTTAGTTTTTCCTCCTTTTTTATAGTCTAAAATGCTAAAACGCATTTATTTTTCATAAATAAATATCTACATTTTTCTGTACTTATAACAAATACACTTAGAATTTTAAACCGCCTTCTCTTGCAGCTTCTGCTAATTCTTTAACTACACCATGATAAATATACCCACCACGGTCAAAAACTACAGTTTCAATTTTTTTGTCTAATGCTTTTTTTGCAATTAAAGTTCCTAGCTCTTTTGCTGCTTCTTTATTTGCATGTTTATTTTTTACTTCTTTATCTAATGTTGAAGCTGATACTAATGTGTTTCCTGCAACATCATCGATAACTTGTACATATAAATTTGTATTACTTCTATATATACATAATCTTGGTCTTTCTGCTGTTCCAGATATTTTTCTTCTTACTCTAGCATGTCTTCTTGTTCTTTCCATTTTTCTATCTGTTTTCTTAACCATTTTCTTACTCCTTTCTTAAAAATTTTAATTTTTAAGTATGTAATCTCTTAACCTTAAATTAACATCATTTACTTTGGTCTATTTACCTGTTTTTCCCTCTTTACGTCTAATAACTTCATCAGCATATTTAATACCTTTTCCCCCATATACTTCTGGTGGTCTTTTAGATCTTACTTCTGCTGCTGTTTGACCTACTAATTCTTTATCTATTCCTTTTACTATTATTGTATTAGCATTTGGAACCTCAAAAGTAATTCCTTCTGGTGCATCAAATAATACTGGATGTGAGAATCCTAATGATAAATTTAAACCATTTCCTTGTTTTGCTACTTTATATCCAACTCCATTAATTTGTAATTCTTTGCTATATTCATGAACAACACCTGTTATCATATTACTAATTAAAGTTCTTGTTAGTCCATGTAAAGCTTTATTTTTAGGTTGGTCATCTATTCTTGTAACTTTAATTTCATTACCTTCCATTTCTAAAGAAATATTTTCATTAATATCTCTTTCTAATGTACCTTTTGGTCCTTTTACAGTAATATGTTTTCCATCAATTTTAACTTCTACACCATCTAATACTGTAATAGGTTTGTTTCCTATTCTTGACATGTCAGGTTTTCCCTCCTTCTTTTTTATAATGTGTTCAACTTTTATTATTTACATTGCATACGAATTTTGTAACAAATTTAGAAATTACCAAACGTATGCTAATACTTCTCCACCAATTCCTAATTCTCTTGCTTCTTTGTCAGTTTTTAAACCTTTTGATGTTGAAATAATAGCAATTCCTAAACCATTTAATACTTTTGGTAATTCATCTTTTGTCGCATAAACTCTTAAACCTGGTTTACTTATTCTTTTTAAACCATCAATTACTCTTGTTCCTTTTTCATCATATTTAAGAGTAATTCTTATAGTTCCTTGTGCGTTATCTTTTATTTCTTCATAAGATTTTATATAACCTTCTTTAAACAATATTTCAGCAATTCCTAATTTCATATTTGAAGCAGGAATATCTACTGTTTTATGTTTTGAACTATTTGCATTTCTTATTCTTGTTAACATATCTGCTATCGGATCTGTAATGTTCATTAATTACTTACCTCCTTTTCTTTCTCATTATCTATCCTACAACATGTTAATTTAAAACATTAACATACTAATTTTACCAACTAGATTTTTTAACTCCTGGTATTTCTCCTTTATGAGCTAATTCTCTAAAGCATACACGGCATATACCATATTTTCTTATATAACCATGTGGTCTACCACATAATTTACATCTAGTATATTCTCTAGTTTTGTATTTTTGTGGTCTTGCTTGCTTAATTTTCATTGATTTTTTAGCCATAGTCTGTATTTCTCCTTTCCTTGACTAATTATAAAATGAATTTTATTTTCTATTTTTAAAAGGCATTCCTAAAAGTATTAATAATTCTTTTGCTTCTTCATCAGTATTTGCTGTTGTTGCAAATACAATATCCATACCTCTTACTTTATCAACTTTATCATATTCAATTTCAGGGAAGATTAATTGTTCTTTAATACCTAATGAATAATTTCCTCTTCCATCAAAAGAATGTTCTGAAACTCCTCTAAAATCTCTAACTCTTGGAAGTGCTACATTAAATAGTTTGTAAGCAAAATCATACATTTTATCATTTCTTAATGTAACTTTACATCCTATATTTGCACCTTCTCTTAATTTGAATGCTGCTATTGATTTTTTAGCTTTAGTTACTACTGGTCTTTGTCCAGTAATTAAAGTTAAATCATTCATTGCATTTTCTAAAGCTTTTGGATTTTCTTTTAAATCTCCTAATCCTATATTAATTACTATTTTATCAAGTTTTGGAACTTGCATAATTGATTTATATCCGAATTTTTTCATTAATGCTGGGACTACTTCATTTTGATATTGTTCTCTTAGTTTTTCCATTATCTAAAAGTCCTCCTTTCTTATTTTAATTTTGCTCCACATTTTTTACAAACACGAACTTTTTGATCTTTTTCCATGCTATATCCAACTTTAGTTGCCTTTCCACATTTTGGACATACAACATTTACTTTTGAACTTGGTATACTGCATTCTACTGGAATAATTCCACTTTCATCTCCTTGTTTTCTAGCTTTTACATGTTTTTTTCTAACATTTACGCCTTTAACAATTACTCTATTAAGTTTTGGAATTACTTCTAGAACTTCTCCAGTTTTACCTTTATCATTTCCTGATAAAACTTGAACGTTGTCTCCTTTTTTTATTCTCATTAGAGCTTGCCTCCTTTTCTATATTTTTCAAGGTTTCTATTACTTTCCTTTGCCCTATAGTATCTTTAAAATTAAAGTACCTCTGGAGCTAATGAAAGTATTTTCATGTAATCTTTTTCTCTTAATTCTCTTGCAACTGGTCCAAATATACGTGTTCCTCTTGGTGTTCCATCATCTTTTATTATTACAGCTGCATTTTCATCAAATTTTATATATGAACCATCTGCTCTTCTTAAACCATTTTTTGATCTAACGATAACAGCTTTTACAACATCACCTTTTTTTACAACTCCTCCTGGTGTTGCTGATTTAACAGAAGCAACTATTACATCTCCAATATTTGATGTTTTTCTATAAGAACCACCTAAACATCTAATGCACATAATTTCTTTTGCTCCAGTATTGTCTGCTACTTTTAGTATTGTTTGTTGTTGAATCATTAATGGCTCCTCCTTTCTTATTTAACAATTGCTTTTTCTACAACTTCAACTACTCTCCATCTTTTTTCTTTAGAAAGTGGTCTTGTTTCCATTACTTTTACTTTATCACCTATTTGACAAACATTTTCTTCGTCATGTGCTTTTAATTTATAAGTATTTTTTACTGTTTTTCCATATTTTTTATGGCTTACACTTCTTTCAACAGCTACTACAACTGTTTTATCCATTTTATTTGATAATACAGTTCCTATCATAACTTTACGAAGATTTCTTTCTTTCATTTAGATTTCTCCTTTCTGCTTTAAGCTTTTTTACTATCAAGCATTTTTCTTTCTGTTAATACAGTATTTATTTTAGCTATATCTCTTTTAACTTCTTTTATTTTCATTGGATTATCTAATCCATTTGTAGCTAAACTAAATTTTAATTTAAATAATTCTGTTTTTAGTTCACCTAATTCTTTCTCTAAATCTGGTGAAGACATTTCTCTTATTTTATTTATCTTCATCATTTTCACCTACCTTTTCAGTTTCTCTTGTTACAATTTTTGTTTTATTAGGTAGTTTATTCATAGCAAGTCTTAGAGCTTCTTTAGCAATATCCTCTGATACTCCGGCAATTTCAAACATTATTCTTCCTGGCTTTACAACTGCTACCCAACTTTCTGGGGCACCTTTACCTTTACCCATACGAGTACCAATTGGTTTTGATGTTAAAGGTTTATCTGGGAATATTTTTATCCAAACCTTTCCACCTCTTTTAATATAACGTGTCATAGCAACTCTGGCTGCTTCGATTTGGTTTCCTGTAACTAATGCTCCTGTTACAGCTTGAACACCATATTCTCCATCAGTAACTCTATTTCCTCTTGTTGCTTTTCCTCTCATTCTACCTTTTTGCATTTTTCTATGTTTTGTTCTTTTTGGCATTAATGGCATTATTTGTCTCCTCCTTCCACTTTCTTTTCTGGAAGAATTTCTCCTTTATATATCCAAACTTTTACACCAATTTTTCCATATGTTGTATTTGCTTCTGCAAATCCATAATCTATATCAGCTCTTAAAGTTTGTAGTGGTATATTTCCTTCTTTATAGAATTCTGTTCTAGCCATGTCAGCTCCACCTAATCTTCCAGATACAGCTGTTTTAATTCCTAAAGCTCCTGCTTTTACAGATTTTTGCATACATTGTTTCATGGCACGTCTGAATGAAATTCTTCTTTCTAGTTGATTTGCAATATTTTCAGCAACTAATTGTGCATCTGTATCAACATTTTTTACTTCTACTATATTTAAATTAATATCTTTATTTATTAATTTAGTTAATTCTGCTTTTACGCTTTCTACTCCTGCTCCACCTTTTCCGATAATAATTCCTGGTTTAGCAGCATATATATTTGCTTTTACAGTTTTTGCTGTTCTTTCTATTTCGATTTTAGAAATTCCAGCAAGATATAATTTTTTCTTTAAAAATTTACGGATTTTTTGATCTTCTACTAAATAATCAGCAAAATTCTTTGAATCTGCATACCATTTAGAATTCCAATCTTTTATAATTCCTACTCTAAATCCTGTTGGGTTAACTTTTTGTCCCATGCTTTTTTAAGCCTCCTTTTCTTTTAAAACTATAGTTATATGACTTGTTCTTTTTCTAATTCTAACTGCTGAACCTTTTGCTGCTGGTCTAATTCTTTTTAAAGTTGGACCTTGATTTGCATAAATTTCAGCAACATATAAATTTTCTGTTTTCATATCATGATTATTTTCAGCATTAGCTATTGCTGATTTTAATAATTTTTCAAGTAACTCTGATGCAGCTTTTGGTGTGAATTTTATTATTGCTAAAGCTTCATCTACATCTTTTCCTCTTATTAAATCTGCTACTATTTTAACTTTTCTACTTGAAATTCTAGCATATTTAAGAGTTGCTCTTGCTTCATTTTTTACAACTGTATCTTGCTCTTGCACTTTTCTTTCCCTCCTTAACTAATAGTTAATTTCCTTTTAGCTATTATTATATTTTAGCAACTATTTTGTTGCATTAGTTGTTTTATCACCTACGTGACCTTTGAAAGTTCTTGTAGGAGCAAATTCACCTAGCTTATGACCTATCATTTCTTCAGCTATATATACTGGAACATGTTTTCTTCCATCATGTACAGCTATTGTATGTCCTACCATTTGTGGATAAATTGTTGAAGCTCTTGACCATGTTTTTAATACTTGTTTTTCTCCTGTTTTATTCATTGCTTCTATTCTTTTTAATAATCTTTCTTCTACAAATGGTTTTTTCTTGCTTGATCTTGACATATTAAAATGTCCTCCTTTCCAGAGTATTTTTTAATTCCTTTTTCAAGGAAGTCAAAAAACATTTAATTTATGTTTTTTGACCTAAGCTACTTTTAAATAATTAGCTTTATTTACTGTTTCTTCTTTTAACAATAAATTTATTTGATGCTTTCTTTTTATTTCTTGTCTTATATCCAAGAGCTGGTTTACCCCAAGGTGTTAATGGTCCTGCATGTCCTACTGGTGCTTTTCCATCTCCACCACCATGTGGGTGGTCTACTGGGTTCATAACAGATCCTCTAACTGTAGGTCTGATTCCCATATGTCTTTTTCTTCCGGCTTTACCTAGTTTAATATTTTCATGTTCACTGTTTCCAACTACACCTACTGTAGCTCTACATTTTACTAAAACTAATCTCATTTCTCCAGATGGAAGTCTTACGTGAGCATATTTACCTTCTTTAGCCATTAATTGTGCACTTTGCCCTGCTGCTTTTGCTAATTTTCCACCTTGTCTTGGATTTAATTCTATATTATGAATTAATGTACCTACTGGTATATTACTAATTGGCATACAATTTCCTGGTTTAATATCAACATTTTCACCTGATATTACTTTATCTCCATCTTTTAATCCTTCTGGAGCTAATATGTATGCTTTTTCTCCATCTTCATATTGAATTAAAGCAATATTTGCACTACGATTAGGATCATATTCAATTCCTATTATAGTTGCTTCCATATCATCTTTCATTCTTTTAAAATCTATTATTCTATATTTTTGTCTATTTCCACCACCTTGATGTCTTACTGTAATTTTACCATATGAATTTCTACCTGCATTTTTCTTTTTCTTTGCAAGTAATGATTTTTCAGGAGTTTTCTTTGTTATTTCTGAAAAATCAGAAACTGTCATATTTCTTCTTGATGGTGTATATGCATTAAAATGTTTTACTGCCATTTTTCTTTCTCTCCTTTTTTATTTATTTTCCTGGTTTTTTCCAGATAATCTACTAATATTTATTTACTAGTTTTTTCTATTCTTATTATTTTCTTTTTAATGTAAATAATCTTACTTCGTTCAATTACTAAATTTATACGTAACTTCTACGTTTCGTACGGATAACTATGCTCCCATAAATTCATCTATTGAATCTTTGTATTTCTTACTTATCTTTGTTGATTTTCCACCTTTTGATAAATATGTTTTTTCTCCTGGATTTGTATCAATTGTTACAATTGCTTTTTTCCAGTCAGAAGTTTTACCAACATGGTAACCAACTCTTTTATTTTTTCCATTTACATTTATTGTATTAACTTTTAATACTTTTACATTGAAAAGTTTTTCAACAGCTTTTGCTATTTCAACTTTTGTTGCTTTTTTATTTACTTTGAAAGTGTATTTTCCTTCTTGTAATTCATCGTTACTTTTTTCTGTAACAACAGGTGCTATAATTATTTCTTCTGCTAACATTATGCATACACCTCCTCTAATTTCTTAACAGTATCAACTGGTAAAATTAGATTTCCATATTTTAATAAATCAAATATATTTATATTATTTGCAGAGATAGTTTTTACCCCTTTAATATTTCTTGCTGACATAACAACATTTTTATTATTTTCTGGAAGGATTATTAATGTTTTTCCCTCTACTTTTAATGCTGCTAATGCATTTACCATTGATTTTGTTTTTATTTCTTTTAATTCTAATTTATCTACAACTGTTAATTCTTTTTCTAATACTTTAGAGCTTAATACAGATTTGATAGCAAGTCTTTTTTCTTTCTTGTTTACTGTATATCTATATGAACGTGGTTTTGGTCCTAAAGCAATACCACCTTTAATCCATTGAGGTGCTCTTGTTGAACCTTGTCTTGCTCTACCTGTTCCTTTTTGTCTCCATGGTTTTTTACCACCACCTGATACTTCAGCTCTTGTTTTTGTGTTTTGTGTACCTTGTCTTTGATTTGCTAAATAGTTTTTTAATACGCTATGAACTATATTTTCATTTGGTTCAATTCCAAAAACACTATCAGCTAATTCAATATCACTAACTTTTTTGCCTTCTATATTATATACGTCTACCTTTGGCATTTTCTTATCCTCCTTCCTTTCTATTTACTAGCCTTTACTGATGATTTTACTTTTAAGATAGCTCCTTTAGCTCCTGGAACACTACCTTTTACTAATATTACATTTTTGTCTGTATCAACTTTTACTACATCAAGATTTTGGATAGTAACTGTTACTCTTCCCATATGTCCTGGTAGTTTTTTACCTTTAAATACTCTACCTGGTGTTGACCTTTGTCCCATAGAACCTGGTCTTCTATGATACATAGAACCATGTGTCATAGGTCCTCTACTTTGTCCATGTCTTTTTATAACACCTTGGAATCCTTTTCCTTTTGATGTTCCTTGAACATCTACTCTATCTCCTGTTGCAAAAATATCAACTTTTACTTCGTCTCCCACTTTATAATTTGCAACATCATCTGTTCTAAATTCTCTTAAATGTTTTCTATTTTCTATTTTAGCTTTTGCAAAATGTCCAGCTTCTGGTTTATTAATACGATTAGCTTTTACTTCTCCATAACCTAATTGTATCGCATTGTAACCATCTGTTTCTGTTGTTTTTACTTGTGCTACGATATTTCCTGCTGCTTCAATAACTGTTACAGGTATAACATTTCCTTTTTCATCAAAAATTTGTGTCATACCAATTTTCTTTCCGATAATTCCTTTCATTTTGTTCATTTCCTCCTAACTATTGGCTGATATTTGAATTTACTAATATTAGTATATCAGCTTGGTTTTGTTTTTTCTAAATACTATAATTTGATTTCAATATCAACACCAGCTGGTAACTCTAATTTCATTAAGCTATCTACTGTTTTTTGTGTTGGATAAAGAATATCGATTACTCTTTTATGTGTTCTCATTTCAAATTGTTCTCTTGAATCTTTGTCTTTGTGTGGAGAACGTAAAATTGTTACGATTTCCTTTTGTGTTGGTAATGGAATAGGACCTGAAACCTTTGCTCCTGTTTTTTTAGCAGTATCTACTATTTTTTCAGCAGACTGATCTAAAACTACATGGTCATATGCTTTAAGTCTTATCCTTATTTTTTCACTTGTTGCTACTGTTGTATTTGCCATTGTAATTTTCCCTCCTTTTTTATAATGTTATTTAATTACCGTGGCAAGTTAAAACGCACTCTGGTGTTTTGATTTTCACCTATATAAAAACCCAAAATATGCATGATAATTCTGGGATAAGTGCTTTTATTTCTTACCGCCTGGTCTTTGCCATGACATACTCCACTAAAGTTCCCTCCACCCTTACTTTCCGTAAGAATGTAGCCACATTTAGTTTCATCGCTTAATTCATGCTCATATATTATACAATGCTTTTTACTCTGTGTCAACAGATTTTTCCAAATTTGTTAAAGTTTGCGTTACTTGTCCATTCAAAATTCTATTGCAACAAAAACCTAATATACATTTTTCTATTAAGCTACACCTTTTATTTTATTTAT
>CALXAD010000037.1 GCA_944386195.1 uncultured Clostridia bacterium | reverse complement strand
TAAATCGAGGGCTTAACCACAGTATTAAAAAGAAGTCAACTAAAACTTTTATTCATCTATGTATTTTTGAGTGTGCTATATGGTACACATTAATTTTCTAGTGACTATGATGCTTGGGGAAATACCTGTTCCCATTCCGAACACAGAAGTCAAGCCTAAGCATGCCAAAGATACTTGTGGGTTACCCTGCTGGGAAAATAGGTTGTCGCTAGTTTTTTTTTGCAAAAAAATTTATATTATGATATAAAAAAGAAATTAGAGATTAAAGTAGTTTTAATTTGTAATTTCTTTTTTAATATATAGGAGGAGAAATATGAGTAAAAAATTATGGAAGCCAGGTACATTTTTATATCCAATACCTGCTGTAATGGTTAGTTGTGGTACAATGGAAAAATCAAATATAATAACAGTTGCGTGGACAGGAATAATAAATACTAATCCAGCAATGGTATATATATCAGTAAGACCAATACGTTATTCATATAATTTGATAAAAGAACAAGGTGAATTTGTAATTAATTTAACAAATAGAAATTTAGTAAGAGCAACAGATTGGTGTGGAGTAAAAACAGGAGAGAAAGTAGATAAATTTAAAGAAATGAACTTACATAAGGAAAAAGCTAATTTTGTAAAATGTCCTTTAATAAAAGAAAGTCCTGTATCTATTGAATGCAAAGTAAAGGAAATAAAAGAATTAGGTTCTCATCATATGTTTATTGCAGAAGTTTTGGGAATAAATGCAAGTGAAGAATATATAGATGAAAAAGGTGCTTTTGATATTTCTAAATGCGATTTAATTGCATATTCAAATGGACATTATTATTCTTTAGGAAAAAAATTAGGTAAATTTGGTTTTTCAGTTCAAAAAAAGAAAAGGAAAAATAATAATAAAAATAAGTAGCATTATGTTTTGTAATGCTACTTATTTTTAAGGTAAAATATTGAAAACTAAATTATTAGTCTTCATCAGATTATGAAAGTAAAGATGCTGTATCCCAAGCACAGACTAAATCTGGATTGGCAATCATAGCATCAAAAAGTTGACTAATTGGTAGTGTATTAATTCCAGCATGGCTATTGATATTAGAATCAACAACAATAGCTTTGCCTCTATCTATTCCGTAAAGAGTAACAAAATGTCCACCACGATAATGAGGATCATCATAATAGACAGAATTTTCAACTCTTAAAGGAACAGGACATTGCGATTCAAGACAGTCGATTATATGATCAACCTCTCTAATTCGAGTGTCCTTATAGGGAGTAATGGGCATATTGTTTTGTTCACAGATAGAACAAATCAAGTTATCCATAAAATACATTGAACCACCAATTCCAACAGGTTCACCTGTAATAGAATATATTTCATCTAAACTATTACATGTCTGAATCCTTTCATTGTTAGGAAATGCTGATTTTATTCCATCAACAGAAGCTTTAGGAAAAACTAGAACTTTATCTAGATTTTCGAGTTTCCACAGCCTATAATGTTTGTTTACAATTTCTTTAATAATGGAATCCATAGTAATATAGGGAAATCCAAATTCATCAAGAAAAAGTTTTGAAACAAAGGCCATAGAACCACACTGTTCTACTGTATTTACAGCTCCAAATGAACGTTTATGCCATTTAGGATTTGATTTCAAAGGAACTGAATCAGGTATAGTAGTTTTAACAGTTCGATAATCAAAAGATTCGGTATTACAATTTTTGATATCTTCTGCTAAATCTGCTGCAGCTTCTTGATGGAGCATTTCTCTTTCTTCCTGCTCATCGTTAGAAACAACATAGTCTCTAACATTGAGGTTGTATTTCATATTTCCTCCTTACAAAATGTCAATATAGACATAAAAGTATTATATCATATTTAGTAGAAGTTTTCAACGAATTTTTATGTTATCTAAAATAAATATATATAAATAAAAACAGTCCTACATATTATTGTAAGACTGTTCTGGAGTATTAATATCCTTTCTTTTAGCTAGAATAAATAAATTCTTCTGGATTAAAGAAAGGATATAGGTCCCAAGCACATGCGGAATTAGGTTCATAAGTTATAGCTTCTAATAATTGATCAATTGAAATTTTTCTAACACCAGAAATATAATCTTTTTTAGAATCCATAACATATGCTTTTTCTCCATCAAGTCCATAAAGAGTTACATAGTAATCTTCTTGTGGTCTAGGATCACCAAGATAAATTTCAGTTGAAACTCTTAATGGGACAGGACATCCAATTTCTAGATTTTCAAGAATCTGACCTGCTTCAGGGATTCTTGTGTCAGCATAAAGAGAAATTGGAATATCACGATTTGAACAAATTGAATAAATCAAATTGTCAATGAAAAATGGAGATTCGCCAATTCCTGTGGGCTTACCTGCAACATGAAAGATTTCAAATAGGCTAGTACATTTTTGAATTTTTTCATCTTCAGGAAATGCAGCTTTTAATCCTTCAATCGTTGCTTCAGGCATACAAAGAGTTTTCTCTCTGTAAAATAGTTTCCACAAACGATAGTGTTTTGTTTCAATTTCCTTAAAAATTGAATCTTGAGATATATAATTATATCCTAGATTATTAATAAGGAGTTTTGCAACAAAAGCTAGTGTTGCACGTTGACCAACTGTGCTTACAGCTCCATAGGGGCGCCTATACCAATTTGGATTAGAGTTAAAAGTAAAAGATTCGGGGAATTCTATAATTTTATTAAATTTATAGAAATCTTTTTTATGATTTTTAATATCTTCTACTAAACTATTACCCATTTTACGGCATAGTTCTTCCCGTTTTTTTTGTTCTGCCTCAGGGACCATGTAATCACTTACATTTAATGTAAAAATGTCTTCCGCATAATTAGGAAGATTTTTTACATCCAGTGAATCAATTTTCATAAATCCTCCTTAATAAAATGTCTCCGGACGTATAAATATTATATCATATAAATGCTCAAAAATCAACATTTAAACAATAAATTTACATAAATAAAACCAGCTTCACATTTCTGTGAAGCTGGTTTTGAGGATTCTATTTACTTAGAAAAATTATTTCCTAAGTAAAACTGTTGAGGGGTTCCAAGCACATACTAGGTTGGGATTGGCAATCATAGCATCAAAGAGTTGCTTGATTGGAAGTTCCTTAATTCCAGCATTGCTATCAATATTGGAGTCTACAACAATTGCAGTTCCACTATTGAATCCATAAAGAGTTATATAATGTCCACCTTTAAGACTAGAATCATTAAGATAGACAGAGTTTTCAACTCTTAAAGGAATTGGGCACCCCATTTCGAGATTTTCAAGTAAACTATCAACATTATAAATACGTGTACCATAGGATGAACCAGAATAAGGTTTGACAACATCAATGTCATTCCAACGACAAACCAAATAAATTAGATTGTCTAGGAAGAACATTGAGCCACCAATGCCAACAGGATTTCCAGCGACAGAATAGACTTCATCCAAGCTGTTGCAGGACTGAATAGGTTCATCATCAGGAAATTCTGCTTTTAATTCCTCAAGAGAAATAGTAGGCATAGAAAGGGTTTTATCCCTATTTGCTAACTTCCACAAACGGTAATGCTTTTCTTCAATTTCTTTAATGATAGAATTTACCTCAATATAATTGAAATCAAATTCATCAAGAAATAGTTTTGAAACAAAAACAAGGCAACCAGCTTTTTGTACTGTATTAACAGCACCAAATAGTCGTTTACTCCACTTGGGGTTTGAATTTAGAGGAATTAAATCTGGAAGTTTACAGATACACTTATAATTTTTTAGGTTGTTAATGTTATAATCTCGAATGCTCGTAGCTAAAGAACGAGCGGCATCCATATGAGCTTTTTGTCGTTCTATATGTTCCTCATTAGGAACATTGTAATCTCGAACACTCAATTCATACTTCATAAATCCTCCTTAATTGGATACATGTCTAGATTTTAGACATGTATTTATTATATCACAAAATTAGTGGAAAATCAATAAAATCAAGTTTTGAGTATAGTTTGACAAATGGAATAAAGATATGTAATAATAGCTATGAAATAATAGGAGGGATTTTATATGAAATATGAAATTTTAGGAAAAACTGTACCAGTAGTCGAAGTAAGTTTAAATAAAGGAGAGACAATGTTTACACAAAGTGGGGGAATGACTTGGCAAACAGAAGGAATAAAAATGAAAACAAATGCTCGAGGGGGAGTAATGAAAAGTTTAGGAAGAATGTTTACAGGAGAATCAATTTTTATGACATCTTATACAGCAGAACAAGAAGGAGCAAAAATAGCTTTTGCAACAACAGTGCCAGGTGATATTATGCCAATTAATATGGCTAATATGCCAGATGGAATAATATTACAGAAAAATGCATTCTTGTGTGCAGAAGATGATATAAGTTTAAGCGTAAAATTTACAAAGAAAATTTCAGCTGCATTATTTGGAGGAGAAGGAATTATCTTACAAGAAGCTAAGGGAAATGGAATGTTATTTTTAGAAATAGATGGAGATCCTATAGAAAAAGAATTAGCTTCAGGCGAAGTTTTAAAAGTTGATACGGGAAATGTCGTAGGATTTGAGCCAACAGTATCATATGAAATAGAAACAGTTAAAGGAATTGGGAATATATTTCTAGGAGGAGAAGGCTTATTTTTAACAAAATTGGTAGGTCCAGGAAAAGTTATTATACAATCACAGAACTTCATGGATTTTGCAGGAAAAATAAATTCACTTATACCTGCTGGAAAATAGAAAAATAAAAATTATATTCTTGGAAAACTTTTGAAAATTATTGTCAAAAACCATTGACATATAAAGAAAAAAGTGATAAAATACTTGAGCATATGTTATTACGGACATGTGCTCACATCGTTTTAAAAAAGTAAGGTAAAATACGGAGGTGTTATTTATATGGCAGCAAAAGGACCAAGAGAGAATATAACATTAGAATGTACAGAGTGTAAAAGAAGAAATTACACAACTTCAAAGAACAAGAGAAATAATACAGATAGATTAGAAATAGTAAAATATTGTAAATTCTGTAAAAAACGTACAACACATAAAGAGACAAAATAGTGAATAAAGGCTATTTTAAGGAGGATATAAAATGGCTAAAAAAGAACAAACAAACAATAAGAAAGAAAATAATAAAAACAAAAAAAGTTTTTTTAAAGATTTTAAAGCTGAGTTAAAAAGAGTAATTTGGCCAACACCAAAACAATTATTTAATAATACATTAGCAGTTATTACTATTGTGTTAGTTACAGCTGTAATTGTTTTTGTATTAGATGTTGCTTTTGAAAGTTTAAATAAATATGGAGTTGATAAGATAAAAGAGTCTATAACAGCTATAAATGCTACTAGCGAAGATTCAAATAATACAACTACAAATAATACATCAACAGAAAATAATCAAACAGAAACAAATGCAACAGAAGTAAATGCAACAAATGAAGCAAATGAAACTAATACAGAAAATAATGCACAGTAAATGAATTAAAGGAGGCTAAAACTAATGTCTCAGAAAGATTATGATAATGTACCTAGATGGTATGTAGTTCATACTTATTCAGGATATGAGAACAAAGTAAAAAAAGACCTAGAGAAAACAATAAAAAATAGAGAATTAGAAGATTATTTCTTTGATATTGTAGTTCCGATGGAAGAACAAATAGAAATCAAAGATGGAAAAAGAAAAACCAATTTAAAGAAAGTTTTCCCAGGTTATGTATTGATAAAAATGATAGTAACAGAAGCTACTTGGTACATAGTAAGAAATACAAGAGGCGTTACTGGATTTGTAGGATCAGGAACAGACCCAATACCATTAACTGAAGAAGAAATCAGAAATATGGGATTTGAAGATGTTCCAATAAATGTAGATTATGTAGTAAATGATCAAGTACAGGTTATGAATGGTCCATTTGAAGGCTTTGTAGGTACAGTTCAAGAAATAAATAAAGAAAAACATAAAGTAAAAGTTTTAGTATCAATGTTTGGTAGAGAAACACCAGTAGAACTAGAATTTTCACAAGTTCAAAAAGTAAAATAAGCAAAATTAAGGAGGTGCCATTAGAATGGC
Organism: uncultured Clostridia bacterium; assembly: GCA_944386195.1. Lineage (GTDB taxonomy): Bacteria > Bacillota > Clostridia > TANB77 > CAG-508 > CAG-269. The sequence goes on along the minus strand of CALXAD010000037.1, from coordinate 11,007 downwards.
AGAAAAAGAAATTACAAATGTTATCAAATTACAAATTGAAGCAGGAAAGGCAACACCAGCTCCACCAGTAGGACCAGCATTAGGATCAAGTGGTGTTAATATTATGCAATTCGTAAAAGAATTTAATGATAGAACTGCAAATCAACCTGGAATGATAATCCCAGTTGTTATAACAGTATATAAAGATAAATCTTTTGAATTTATAACAAAAGTTCCACCAGTTGCAGTATTAATCAGAAAAGCAATAAAAATAGAAAAAGGTTCAGGAAAACCAAATAAAGAAAAAGTTGGAAAAATAACAAGAGCACAAATTAAAGAAATAGCAGAACAAAAAATGCCTGACTTAAATGCAGCTTCAATAGAAACAGCTATGACAATGGTAGAAGGAACTGCTAAGTCAATGGGTGTAGTTGTTGAAGACTAATTTAGATTTTAAAATTTTAATAAATAATTGGGAGAGTGAATAGCTCGATAAAACCAAAGGAGGAAAGAAAATGAAAAAGTCAAAAAGATACCAAGAAAGTGTAAAACTAATTGATAAAACCAAAAATTATGGAATTAAAGAGGCAATTGAAATAATCGAAAAAATGCCAAAAACAAAATTTGATCAAACAGTTGAATTACATGTAAAATTAGGTGTTGATTCAAAACATGCTGATCAACAAGTAAGAGGAACTGTAGTACTTCCAAATGGTACAGGAAAAACTCAAAGAGTTTTAGTATTTGCAAAAGGACCAAAAGCAGAAGAAGCACAAAAAGCAGGAGCTGACTTTGTAGGAGCAGAAGAATTAATACCAAGAATTCAAAATGATGGATGGTTTGATTATGATGTAGTAGTTGCAACTCCAGATATGATGGGTGTTGTAGGTAGATTAGGTAAAGTATTAGGACCAAAAGGATTAATGCCAAACCCTAAATCAGGAACAGTTACAATGGATGTAACAAAAGCAATAAATGAAATTAAATCTGGTAAAGTTGAATATAGATTAGACAAAAATAATATTATTCACTTAGGATTTGGAAAAGTTTCATTTGGAGCTGATAAATTAATAGAAAACTATGAAGTTATAATGAATGCTATAATAAAAGCAAAACCAGCAGCAGCAAAAGGACAATACATTAAAAGTATAGCTGTAGCACCATCTATGGGACCAAGTATACTTATAAATGAATAAAAAATATTAGCCAAAGACAGTAGGCGAAAAATTAAGTCCTACCTAGGTAAAAGATAAAAAGAACACACTCTTTTTGTACCTAGGAGGACAATAAGAGTGTTATTTATTTTTATTATATATATCATTTGGGAGGTGAAAAAATAAATGGCAAGTGAAAAATCATTAAACAAAAAGAAAACAGAAGTAACAGAATTAGCTAATAAAATGAAAGAAGCTAAGCTAATACTTTTAACAGATTACAGAGGAATTAACGTTGTAGATGATACAGAGTTAAGAAAAAATTTAAGAGAAGTAAATGCAACTTGTAATGTTATTAAAAATAACATTATAGGAAGAGCATTAAAAGAAAATGGAGTAGAAGGTTTAGAGGAAACTTTAGTAGGACCAACAGCTCTTATTATGAGTAATGAAGATTACTTAAGTGCTTCAAAAACAATCTACAATTTCACAAAAACTCATGACTTTTATACAATAAAAGGTGGAGTTATTGATGGAAAAGTAATGTCAGCAGAGGAAATTATCACTCTTGCAAAATTACCATCAAGAGAAGATTTACTATCTATGCTTGCTGGTGCTTTACTTGCAAATATATCAAAAGTAGCAGTAGCATTAAACGAAGTAAAGAAATTAAAAGAAGAATCTGGAGAAAAAGTTACTGTATCTGTAGCAAATGAAGCTCCTTCAACAGAAGAGGCAAAAGCTGAAGAAACAGAAACAAAACCAGAATCAGCAGAGTAATAAAAAATTAAAATAAAAATTAGGGAGGATTTTAAAATGGAAAAAATAGAAAAATTAATCGAAGAAATCGATAGCTTAACAGTTGTTGAATTAAATGACTTAGTAAAAGCAATCGAAGAAAAATATGGAGTATCAGCAGTAGCTGCAGCAGCACCTGCAGCAGCTGGAGCAGCTGGAGGAGAAGCAGCTGCAGAAAAATCATCATTTGATGTTGTTTTAACAGAAGCAGGAGACCAAAAAATCAAAGTTATTAAAGTAGTTAGAGATGCTACAGGATTAGGATTAAAAGAAGCTAAAGATTTAGTTGATGGAGCTCCTAAAACAGTTAAAGAAGGATTAAGCAAAGACGAAGCTGAAGAATTAAAAGCTAAATTCACAGAAGTTGGAGCAGTTGTTGAATTAAAATAATTAGCTAAACTTTAGAATTTCTAGAAAACAAGCCTTTTAAGGCTTGTTTTTTTGTTAAAAAAAGGATATAATAAGACAAATTGAGTTTAGGAGATGATTTATATGCAAGTAAAAAAAGAAGAGCTTTTACACATTGCTAAGTTAGCAGATTTAAATATTGAAGAAACAGAAGTAGATAATTATTTAGAAAACCTACAAGATATATTAAATTTTGCAGATATAGTAAATAATGCACCAGTAGAAAATCTAGATATTACAATAGGAGCAAATGAAGCAAAAAATGTATTTAGAAAAGATGAAGTAGAAATATTTAAAGATACAGAAAGCTTATTACAAAATGCACCAGATAAGGCTCAAAATATGTTTAGAATACCTAAAGTAATAGATTAGATAACAAGGAGGAATTTTAATGGATATAACAGAACTTACTGTTCATGAATTACAGGAAAAATTGAAAAATAAAGAATTAACAATAACAGAAATTACAAAAGCATATGTGAATAGAATAGACAAAAAAGAAAAAGATATTCAAGCCTTTGTAACAACTTTAAAAGATGAAGCTTTAGAAGAAGCTAAAAGAATAGAAAATGAAAAAACAGATGGAGACTTTGTAGGAATTCCAATAGGAATAAAAGATAATATTTGTACAAAAGGAATAAAGACAACATGTAGTTCTAGAATGCTTGAAAATTTTGTATCACCTTATGATGCAACAGTTATTGAAAAAATTAAAAAAGAAAATATGATTAATTTAGGGAAATTAAATATGGATGAATTTGCAATGGGTGGTTCAACAGAATATTCATATTTTAAGAAAACAAGAAATCCATGGAATTTAAATAAAGTGCCAGGAGGTTCATCAGGAGGGTCAGCTGCAGCAGTAGCTTCTAGAATGGTACCATGGGCATTAGGTTCAGATACAGGAGGCTCTATACGTCAACCATCAAGCTTTTGTGGTGTAGTAGGTCTTAAACCAACATATGGTTTAATATCAAGATATGGATTAGTAGCATTTGCATCATCTTTAGACCAAATAGGACCAATAACAAAAGATGTTTACGATAGTGCAATGTTATTAAATATAATTGCTGGATATGATAAACGAGATACAACATCAAGTAATGTAGAAAAGAAAGATTATACAAAAGCTTTAAAAAATGATGTTAAAGGATTAAAAATAGGTGTGCCAAAAGAATTCTTTGGAGAAGGAATAAATGAAGAAGTAAAAGAATCTCTAGAAAATGCGATTAAAGTTTATAAAGAATTAGGAGCAGAGGTAGAAGAATTCTCACTAGATATTGCTAAATATTCATTAGCAACATATTATATAATTGCATGTGCAGAAGCTAGCTCAAATTTGGGCAGATTTGATGGTATCAGATATGGATATAGAGCAAAAGAATTTAAAGACTTAAAAGATTTATATAGAAAATCAAGAAGTGAAGGATTTGGACCAGAAGTAAAAAGAAGAATAATATTAGGAACATATGTATTATCATCAGGTTATTATGATGCTTATTATAAAAAAGCGCAACAAGTACGTACATTAGTTATGAATGAATTTAATAAAGCATTCCAAAAATATGATGTATTACTTACACCAACATCACCAACAGTAGCCTTTGATATAGGTTCAAAATCAAATAATCCATTAGAAATGTATTTAGCAGATATTTGTACAGTATCTGTAAATATAGCAGGTTTACCAGGAATATCAATACCATGTGGAGTAGATAAAGAAAATATGCCAATTGGAATGCAATTAATAGGAGATAAATTCCAAGAAGAAAAAATATTAAATGCAGCATATACATTTGAGCAAAAAATAAAATTTAGAGAAAATCATAGACCAGATGAAAAGGAGGAAGGCTAATGTTAAGAGATGAATATGAAACAGTAATTGGATTAGAAGTGCATGCAGAGCTTTCTACAAAAACAAAAATATTTTGTTCTTGCCCAACAAGTTTTGGAGCAGCACCAAATACACATGTATGCCCAATCTGTATGGCAATGCCAGGAACTTTACCAGTTTTAAATGAAAAGGTAGTAGAATATGCTGTAAAGGCTGGTTTAGCTACAGAATGTACAATATCACAAGATAGTAAAAATGATAGAAAAAATTATTTCTATCCGGATTTACCAAAAGCATATCAAATATCACAATATGATAAACCATTATGTGAACATGGTAAAATAGAAATAGAACCACATACAGGTAAAAAGACAATAGGAATAACAAGAATTCACATAGAAGAAGATGCAGGAAAATTAAATCATGATGACTTTGGAAGAGGAAGTCTAGTAGATTTAAATAGAGCTGGAGTACCTCTAATTGAAATAGTATCAGAACCGGATTTAAGGAGTTCAGAAGAAGTTGATTTATATTTAAGAAAATTAAAATCAATTCTAGAATATATAGAAGTATCAGACTGTAAAATGCAAGAAGGTTCACTAAGAGCAGACGTAAATGTATCAGTAAGAAAAAAAGGAGAATCAAAACTTGGAACTCGTACTGAAATGAAAAATATGAACTCTTTTAGAAGTATTACAAGAGCTATTGAGTATGAAATAGATAGACAAATAGATGTAATAGAAAATGGTGGTAAAGTAGAACAAGAAACTTTAAGATGGGATGAAGTATCAGGAAAGACATTTTCAATGAGAGATAAAGAAGATGCACAAGATTATAGATATTTCCCAGACCCGGATTTAGTTGCAATAAAACTTTCTGATGAATATATAGAAAATATTAGAAAAACACTTCCAGAACTTCCTGAAAGTAGAAAACAAAGATATTTAACAGAATATGGTTTATCAGAAAAAGATGCAAATATAATTACTTCATCAAAATACTTATCAGATTTATTTGAAGAAGCAAGTAAGATATGTAAAAATCCAAAAGCAGTAAATAACTGGATTATTTCAGATATATCTAGAATATTAAATGAAACAGAAATGGACCCAGTAGAAATACCATTTGATAGCAAACAATTAGCAAAACTTGTAATGTTAATTGATAAAGGAACTATTAGCTCTTCTATTGCAAAAAAAGTATTAGTAGAAATGTTTGAACATCCAAGAGACCCAGAAGATATTATTGATGAAAAAGGATGGGTTCAAATTTCAGATGAAGGAGCAATAAGGGAGGTTGTTTCAAAAGTATTAGCAAATAACCCACAATCAATTGCAGATTATAAGGCAGGAAAAGAAAAAGCTTTAGGATTCTTAGTTGGACAAGCTATGAAAGAAACAAGAGGAAAAGCAAATCCACAAATGCTTAACAAAATGTTTAAAGAAGAATTAAAATAAGACAAAAGAGGGACGGACCTTTTTTGTCTCATCTAAAAAATGAGACAAAAAGTTCCGTCTTTAAAATTCCTAAATTAATTGCTTTTTAATACTATCTACTATAAATCCACAAATTATAAATTCAACACCAAATACTAAGCTTAGTTTAAATAAGTTTATTCCTATATAATAAACTAAAGGTGCTTGTAAAAATAATATATAACTAAGTAAAATAAAGGCAGAAAAAGAAGCAAGTAAAAAACAAAATTCTAGTCCTTTATATAATATTTTATATGTATTTTTATCCAAATTTTTATAATATGTAATTATTTTTTTTAACATAACAAACCTCACAAAATAAATTTATATCTATTAAAATCTTAACATCAAAAGATTATAAAAGCAATGGAAATTAAAACCAGAGATTGAGTAAAAAATAATATAAAAAAAGAAAATAAAAAAGAAAGTAAATAAAAGAAGAAAAGAATATAAAAGAAATTAGAAAACAAAAAAATAATAAAACAATAGAAAAATAAAAGGGAAAAAGAGTAATTTTTAAAATTTAAGCTTCGCTTACCACCAATTTGTTACCCTTTTTATTCCCTTCACAAATTGCCTAATTTAAAAAATTACTATAAATATTTTATTTTTGTAACAGTAACAATTATTAAAATATTAAATAAAAACAAGAAAAGGCAGGAATAAAAATTAAAAATAGACTAAAATATTTGGACATTTAGGTGTTTTTTAATTAAATTTATATAAGTAATATTTATATATTACAAAGTTTCTATAAATGGATTTAATAAATCTAATACTTTAGCTATTGCACATAATTCATAATCTCTTGCTGTTCTTTGATTATTGTGTATGCATACGGAAAAGATGCTTGTATAATTTCGTATATATTTAATTATAAAGTGAAGTTAATACAAAATAATATATATGTTTCAACTTTTACAGTAGAGAAATTCTACTGTTTTTTGTTACAAAAAAAGATGTTTTTTGCAATAAAAAACATCTTAAATAAAAACTATGCATAATCTTTATTTTAATTTAAGCCATAGCTGCATTTAATTTTTTAGATAAATTAGATTTTTTTCTAGCTGCTGTGTTTTTAACAATAACACCCTTACTGCAAGCTTGGTCAATCTTTTTAGTAGCATTAGATAATAAAACCTTAGCTTCATCAATATTACCAGCATTTACAGCTTCTTCAAATTTTCTAACAGCTGTTTTATATCCAGATTTAATCATATTATTTCTTAAAGTTTTCTTTTCAATTATTCTAACTCTCTTTTTTGCTGATTTAATATTTGGCATTCTTAAAAGCACCTCCTTTAGTCTATATTACACTATAACATAAAATATTTTACCATAATTTAAGCTAAAATGCAAGTAAAATTTCAAATAATTATTGTAAAATTGGGCAATTTATGATATATTGAAAAAGAAGTTAGAAAAAATGGAGGGATACATATGATAGCAATCGGAAGTGACCATGGAGGATATAGATTAAAAGAAGAGGTAAAAAAATATTTAGATGAAATGCAAATAAAATATAAAGACTTTGGATGTATGAATGAAGAAAGTGTAGATTATCCAAATATAGCAAAAGAAGTTGCTAAAGCAGTACAAAATAAAAAATGTGAACAAGGAATATTAATATGCCGTTCAGGAATAGGAATGTCAATAGTAGCAAATAAATTTAGAGGAATAAGATGTGCGCTATGCCATAATGAATATACAGCAAAATATGCAAGACTACATAATAATGCTAATATCTTAGCAATGGGAGCAGATGATTTAACAACAAATCAAGCAGTATGCATATTAAGAATGTGGTTTGCTAGCTCATTTGAAGGTGGAAGACATGAAGAAAGAATAAAATTAATAGAGGAAATAGAAGACGAAAACATGAAATAAGGAGGCATAATTTATGTGGGGAGATGTAGCAATTGCCTTTTTGCTAGCATTTATAGTAGCTTTTATGGCAACACCATATACTATAAAGATTGCACATAAAATAGGAGCAGTAGATGTACCAAAAGATGAAAGAAGAATGCATAAAAGAGCAATGCCAAAATTTGGAGGACCGGCTGTTATCTTAGGCTTCCTAGTATCTGTTATCTATCTATTAATTGTAATGAGCATGGAAGGAACAATAAGTTTATTTGGAACAGAAAACTATGCTATGCAATTACTAGGAATGTTTTTGGGAATAATAATTATAAGTATAACCTGTATAATAGATGATATAAAGACAATAAAACCAATAGTAAAATTAACAGGACAAGTTTTAGCTGCAATAGTAGCTGTAGCATTTGGAGTAAGAATTGATAGTGTAGACTTTTGGTTTATTAGCACATCTGAATTAAGTGAGGTAATTTCAGCGATAGTAACTGTAGTATGGATAGTAGGAGTAACAAATGCAATCAATTTAATTGATGGATTAGATGGATTATCTGCTGGAATATCAGTAATATCATCAATATCATTACTCGTAATATTTGTATTAAATGGTTCACCAACAATAGCAATTATTTTAATAACAGCATTAGCTGGAGCATTAGTAGGATTTTTACCATTTAACTTTGCACCAGCAAAAACATTTATAGGAGATACAGGTTCGAATTTTTTAGGATATGCAATATCAATAATAGCAATATTAGGAGTTGCTAAAACTTATACAGTAGCAGTTATAATATTACCGCTTATAGTACTTGGACTTCCTTTATTTGATACAATTTGGGCAATTATAAGAAGATTAATAAAAGGAAAATCAATAAAAGCAATATTTAAAGCAGACAAAGGGCATTTACATCATAGAATAGTAGCAAGAGGATTTAGTCAAAAGCAAGCAGTATTAATTTTATATGGAATAAGTGCAACATTTGGAATATTTGCAGTTATACTATTAGATAGTGGAATATGGAAAGCTTTATCATTTTTACTTATGGTTATAGTAGCAATAGGGTTAGGATATAGAAACTTTCAAGCAGAACATTCAGATAGTGACCAATATGAATGTATAGAATGTAAATATATTTATAATCCTAAATTTGGAAATGAAAAAGCTGGAATAAAACCAGGAACACCATTTGAAGACTTACCAGATGATTGGGTATGTCCAGTATGTGGTGAAGGAAAAGATATGTTTCAATTACATCAATAAATTTATTAGGAGGTGAAATAAGATGTACGTATGTTTAGCTTGTGGATATGTATATGATCCAGAAAAAGGAGATCCAGATGGTGGAATAGCTCCAGGAACAGCATTTGAAGATATTCCAGATGATTGGGTATGTCCAATATGTGGAGTTGGAAAAGATATGTTCCAAAAAAAAGAAGATTAATTTAAAAACCACCAATGATTAGAAGAACTAATAATTGGTGGTTTATTTCTTATTGATAAAGGAGAAGAAAATGGCAGATAAAATAATAAAATTTTTAGCATATAATGGAAAAATATCAATAACATGTATAAAAACAACAGATGTAGTAGAAGAAGCAAGAAAAATACATGATTTAAGTCCTGTTGCAACAGCAGCATTTGGAAGATTATTAACAATAACATTACTTATGGGAGAAGAAATGAAAGGTAATGGCGATAATGTAACAGTACAAGTAAAAGGAAATGGACCAATAGGTACAATGCTTGCAGTATCAAATAACATTCCAGAAGTAAGAGGCTATGTACAAAATCCAAGTGTAGACTTACCACTTAATGAATTTGGAAAATTAGATGTAGGTGGAGCTGTAGGAAATCAAGGATATATTAATGTAATAAAAGATATGGGATTAAAAGAACCATATATAGGAGTATCAAATATAACATCAGGGGAAATAGCAGATGATTTTACAAATTATTTCGTTAACTCAGAGCAAAGACAAGCGGCTGTAGCTTTAGGAGTATTAGTAGATAAAAACGGAGTAAGAGAAGCAGGAGGTTATTTAATAACACCGATGCCAGACGCAACGGATGAAGAAATTACTAAAGTAGAAAAAGGAATATTTGAAGCGGGAGCTATTTCGAAAATGTTAGATGAAAAATTAAGCTTGTTAGAAATAGCAAGAAAAGTAACAGGAGATAAGGACATAAAGATAATACAAGATGATAAAGTTCCAAAATACAAATGCAATTGTTCTAAAGAAAAAATGGCAGAAGCATTAATAAGTATTGGAAAAAAAGAATTAGAAGATATAATTAAAGAAGATGGAAAAGCAGAACTTGTATGTCATTTTTGCAACACAAAATATAATTTTACTAAGGCCGAATTAGAAGAAATACTAAGAAAAGTGAATAATAAGAATTGACAACAATAATGTTTGTAGATATAATTAGAAAGAAGTTTAAATATAAGGAGAATGAGATATGGAAAAAGAAATATTAATTTTTGGACATAAAAACCCAGATACAGATACAATAGGTTCAAGTTTAGTAAAAGAAAGACTAAATAAAAAAATGGAAAATTCAAATTGTAAAGCTGTAAGGCTAGGAAATATAAATAAAGAAACAAAATATATGCTTGATTACTTAAAATTGGATGCACCTGAATTGATAAATAGTGTTGAAGAAAATCAAGAAGTTATATTAGTAGACCACAATGAATTTAATCAAAGTGCAGATGGTATTGAAAAGGCTAAAATAATAGAAGTAGTAGACCATCATAGAATAGCAAATTTTGAAACATCAGAACCATTAACATATACAGCAAGACCATATGGTTGTACATCAACAATATTATTTGAAGAATATAAAACAAATAATATTGAAATAAGTAAAGAAGAAGCAATGCTAATGGCAAGTTGTATTATGTCAGATACATTAATATTAAAATCACCAACAACGACTGAACATGATAAAAAAGCATTAGAAGAGTTAGAAAAAATAGCTGGAATTGATATAAAAGCATATGGATTAGAAATGTTAAAAGCAGGAACAGATTTAGATGATTTTTCAGCAGAAGAATTAGTAAATTTAGATGCAAAATCTTTAGATAAAAACGGAACTAAATTTGTAATTGCACAAGTAAATACAGTAAGTATTGAAGATGCATTAAAAAGACAAAAAGAATTAGAAGAAGCAATGAATAAGGAAATAGAAAAAAACGGTTTAGATTTATTTGTGTTAGCAATAACAGATATTTTAAATAGCAATTCAGAAATAATTGCATTAGGTAAAAAAGTAGAGACAGTAGAAAAAGCTTTTGATAAGAAATTAGATGATAATAAAGTATTTTTGGAAGGTGTCGTTTCAAGAAAAAAACAAATATTGCCAAATATAGATAAAAACATATAAAAAAAGGGAGCAAAAATAAGAGGCTGCTGAAAAAGTAGTTAAAAAAAATAGTGAATTGGAAAATATTTTTTCTAATTCACTATTTTTATTAAAATT
>CALXAD010000036.1 GCA_944386195.1 uncultured Clostridia bacterium | reverse complement strand
AATAGGCGGTTACCATATATTACCAGTCAAAATTCAAAAGAAAAATATTAAAAGCAGATTTACTCTTTTTTTCTGATAAAATTTAAAAAGCATTGCAAAATCTAATAACTTATGATATAAAATATAATAAATAAAAAGAGAATTTGAGAAGAGGTGGATTCATGATAAAAGCCTATGCAAAATCTGATGTTGGAAAAGTAAGAGAAACAAACGAGGACTCTTTTTATATATCTGATTCATTAGATGAAGTACAATTATATATGTTAGCTGATGGAATGGGAGGATATAAAGGAGGAGAAATTGCAAGTAAGCTTGCAATACAATCTTCCAAAAATTATATAGAAAATAATTTTAAACAAATAGAAAAAGATAAAGATAGCATCATACAATTACTAGGTAGTAGTATAGAATATGCAAATATGGTAGTATATGAGAAATCAAAAGAAAATAAAGAATTAGAAGGAATGGGTACTACTTTAGACATTTGTTTAATATATAATAATAAAGTATTTATAGGACATGTAGGAGATAGTAGAGTATATCGTATAAGAAAAGATTTTATGAGAAAATTAACTCAAGACCACAGCTATGTTCAAAAATTAGTAAAAGATGGAACTATTACTAAGGAAGAAGCAATGCATCATCCACAAAAGAATATGTTAATGAAAGCACTAGGATGTAATGCTTTTGTAGAACCAGATGTTATGGTAAAAGGATTTTTAAAAGATGATATATTAATTATGAATTCAGATGGATTAACTAACTTAGTTTCACAAGAAGAAATATTTGAAGAAGCAAAAAAAGATATAGAACAAGCGCCAAAAGAACTAGTAAGGAAAGCAAATGAAAATGGTGGTTATGATAATATAACTGTAATTGTAATAAAAAATATATAACGTTCTACAAATTAAACATTATTTAAGGAGAGATAAATATGAATTTAGAGGGTAAGCTATTAGAAAATCGATATGAAATTATCGAAAAAATTGGAAATGGCGGAATGGCTACTGTATATAAAGCAATAGATAAAGTATTAAAAAGAAATGTTGCAGTTAAAATATTAAGAGATGAATTTACAACTGATGAAGAATTTATAAAAAGATTTGAAGTGGAAGCACAATCAGCAGCAAGGTTAACACATCCAAACATTGTATCTATTTACGATGTAGGAGTAGAAGATAATTTACATTATATAGTAATGGAATTAATACAAGGAAAGACTTTAAAAGAAATAATTTTAGAAGAAAAAGGACCACTTCCATGGAAATGGTCAGTAAATGTAGCTATACAAATAGCATCAGCATTAGAAACAGCACATAGAAATAATATTATTCATAGAGATATAAAACCACATAATATAATAATTACAGAAGATGGCATTGCTAAGGTAACAGATTTTGGAATAGCAAAAGCAGCTTCAAATTCAACAATTACAGCATTTGGAACAACAATGGGGTCAGTACATTATTTTTCACCAGAACATGCAAGAGGAGGATATACAGATGCAAAATCAGATTTATATTCTCTAGGTGTTGTTTTATATGAGATGGTAACAGGAAGAGTACCATTTGATGCAGATACTCCTGTATCAGTTGCTTTAAAACATATGCAAGAAAAACCTAAAGAACCAATAGAAGTAAATCCAAATGTACCAATAGCTGTAAATAAAATTATAATGAAAGCTTTGCAGAAAGATACTACTTTAAGATATCAAACAGCAACTGAAATGTTACAAGATTTAAGAAAAGCATTAAAAAATCCAAATGGAGATTTTGTTGATGATGCAGAATATGACCCAACAGCTAAAACACAAGTAATTAATACAGAGATGTATAATAATGTTAGAGGTTCAGATGATTCTAGTGATAATGACAAAAATGATAAAAAAGAAGGAAAATTTAAAAAGTTTATAAAAAAACATAAAGGACTAAGTATTTTTATAGGATTGGTTATTTTATTTGCATTAAGTTTAGGAGGAACAATTCTTGCTTTAAATCTAACTAATCCAGCAGAAGTAGACATGCCAAATGTAGTTGGTTTATCTCAAGATGAGGCTAAGCAAGAAATAGAAAATGCAAAATTAGTATTTGAAGTATCAAGTGAAGAATATAATAAAGATGTTCCAGAAGGTTATGTAATATCACAAAAAGCAGAGTCAGATATTGGAGATTTTACAACTGCACCAGGTGAAAGAAAGGTAAAAGAAGGAAGTAAAATACAAGTTATAATAAGTAAAGGACAAGAAAAGACTACAGTTCCTAATGTGAAAGGCAAAGAAAGAGATGAAGCAATTAAAATGCTTGAAGATGCAAAATTAGTTGCAGATGTAGTTGAAGAAACAAGCAAGACAGTTAAAGAAGGATATGTAATAAGCCAAGAAACAGACCCTGATACAGAAGCTTTTGCAGGAGATACTGTAAAAATACATGTAAGTACAGGAACAGGAATTAAACAAGTTACTGTAATTAGTGTAATTGGGCAAGATGAGGCTACTGCAAAATCTAATTTAGAAAACTTAGGTTTAAAAGTTAATGTAACATATCAAGATGCTACAACTGATAATGGTAAAGTTACAAAACAAAGTGTAGATGCTAATAAAGTTGTAGATGAAGGAACAACAATAACATTAACAGTAAATAGAGTAGTAGAGGATAAAAAAGCAAATGTTACAATAAATGTACAAAAAATTACAGGAGGATATAAACAATCTTCAGAAGATAATGAAACTACAACTGATAATGTGGCTAAAACAGTAAGTATAGAAATAAAAGTAAATGATAGTACTGTTTATACTGATTCCGGAGTTGATAAAAATACTACAAGTAAAACAACAGAAATTAGCGGAAGAGGCTCAGTAAAAGTAACATTAATAATGACTGATAAAAATGGAGGAAACTGGACTAGAACACAAACAGTTAATTTAGATAATACATCATCTGTAAATTTTAGTTAGAATAATACAAGAAGAAGTTTTATTTATTAATACTTTAAGTTGGTATTAATATAAATCATTAGAATCTATATTGAAATAAAAATGAACGAAAAAGACTAGGAAGTGCCATTCCTAGTCTTTAACTATGTACTGAATTTATGCGAAAAGTGAATAATAAGTAGTTTCTAATAAATCGTTTTGAAATTGACCTTTACATAAAATAGTAGTATAATAGAAATATAATTGGCAAAAGCCATTTATAAATCCTTTAGTAAAAGCTTATTTAAACGGGATAAGCTTTAAACAAAATTAATAAGCAACACCTAAAATTAGGAAAGGAAGAAAAATGCAATCCGTTTTATTAATTATTTATTTGATTTTTTATTTTACTATCATTAGTATTACATGGCATGAAATAGGAGTAGAAAAAACCAGAAATTCAGCAATGAAATTAGACTGTCTAATTGGACAGATTGCTTCTTATATCTTAAAAGAATCATCAAAAGAGATATCAAAAAAATCTATAAATAATGAAGTAGTTAAAGAACTAGAAGAAGATGAAAGAGAGAAAATGAAATTATATTATAGATTAGCAAAAACTAGTAAAATTTTGACGCTTATGGGATTAATATTTGTAGGATACATTTGTTATTATTCAGTCATAAACTTAAGATATGAATGGTATGTAAATTTTGTTTTTATATTGTTAATTATGTATGTATTAGAAATTGCAATAAATGCATATGTAAAAGGATGTGAGAAAACACAAAAACTATTAAAGCCCAAAGTTGTTGAATGGGAACACGAAGAAAAAATATTTTATCTTAAGAAAATAGGAAAGGTTTTAAAGACAGTTACATTTATTTGTGCATTGGTTTATCTTATTGTATTACTTATGATATAAAAAATAAAGAATTAGAAGAAAAGAGTAGTTTAGGATTAATCTTAAATTGCTCTTTTCTTTTGATGATTGAGTTTTACATAAATATATGCTATAATAATATTATAAATGGCTTAGAAAAGCCTTTTATAGTTCCTTGACAAGTTTATTTTAGAACGGATAAACCAGTCAAATAACATACAGTACCCAAAATTTTGGGAAGGAGAAAAAATGAATTACGTTCTAACAATTATTTTATATCTTTTTTCAATTGCATTATTATCTTATATGGCAGGAGATACAATTGGAAGTATAATAAAAGGAGAAGAAAAAATAATTAAACTAGCTAATAAAGGTAAAATATCTTTAGGAGAAGCTCTAAAATATTGTCCAGAAGAACAAAGAAAGAAGTTTGGAAAAAGAAAAATTATTGGATGTTTATTTATAGGATTTTTAATAATTTTATTGTTTATGATTATAAGAGTAATGATAGAAGATTTTGCTACATGGAGTATTAGTTTAATTATAATAACCTTAATTTTGGAAGTTGTTGTTGCAGTAGTAGTTTTCTATATTTCTTACAAAAAATCAGATTATTATATTAAAGCTAGTTATTCAGGTGTTATACAGATAAGTAAGGATGAAAATACTAATCTAATTTATTTTTCTGATGGAGAGAAAATAGTAGATATTATTAAGCTAACTATTCAAGATGATGAGAGTATTAAGCAAGAACATATTAAACCTTCAAAAGAATTGTTGGATTTGTTAGATGAAAGAACAGGAGGTAAAAAAGAGTATCTTTTGTATTAATTATAAGGTTATGCACAGGTAAAAAGATAAAAAATAAAAAAGAGCAATCTAAATTTTAGGTTGCTCTTTTTAAAACTTGAAATTTACATAAAATGGTAGTATAATAAATATATAAATGGCAATATGCCTTTTATATATTCCTAGTATAAGTTTATTTCTAGAACGTAATAAACTTAAGCATAAATAATAAACAACATCCAAATTTGGAAGGAGTAAAAATGGCCTACGTTCTGTGTTTAACAACAATTTATCTTTTAGCTGTAGCTATTATATTCTATGCTAGTGGCAAGATAATAGGCAAGGAAATTATCACAAGAAACAAAATAATGCAAAGAGTAAAAGGACAATATGAAGAAGATGATGAAGATATAACATTTGCTGAAGCAATAGAAGAATTGCCTGAAGAAGAAAGGGATGACTATAGGAAGAATTTCATTATAGAATGTGCACTTTTAGTATTTTTTGTAATCATGCTAGCTATAGTAATATATTTGATTAGCGATATTAGAATGTGGAATGTACAAGCATTAGGACTGATAATTGTATTTTCAATTGTTATTGCTATATTGGCATTTATGTATGCATATAAGAATATTAATAATGAAAATTATTATTATGATAGTAATGATTACAGTAAAATTGGAATGTGGTCTGAACTATATCGAATGATTAATGATAAGGATTGTAAAAATATAGATGTCTTTAAGATAGATGAAGCAAATACTATTGCATGTATTTTAGATAATAATGGAAAGACAAAAAATGTTTGTTACTATGATTTAACTAAAGTACCAAATGATGGAGAAAAACTTCATATTAATAAACAATTAATGGATTATTTAAGAGAAGTGCGAAGTATGGCAAGAAAAGATATAGTTATAGATGATGAAGTTTCAGATAAAGAATAGAATATATTAGCATAGGTAGAAGATAAATTAAACAAACTAAAAAGAGCAATCTAAAATTTTAGGTTGCTCTTTTTAGTATTATCCTTGAGTTTTGCTTAAAAATATAGTATATTAAAGAAAATGAAAAGAAATAGAGGGAATATATGAAAGGAATTATAATAGAAAATATATCAAATTTATATCAAGTAAAATCATTTGAAAATGATAATATTTATGAATCAAATGCAAGAGGAAAATTTAAAAAAGAAGAAATAACACCAGTGGTAGGAGATAGAGTAGAAATAAGTATAATAGACGAAAAAGAAAAAAAAGCAGTGATAGAGAAAATAGAGGAAAGAACAGTATATATAAAAAGACCAAAACTTGCAAATATGACACAAATAGTATTTGTAGTTTCAAGTAAAGACCCAAAACCCGACTTACTAATGTTAGATAAACAATTAGCATTTGCAGAATATTTGAGAATAAAAGCAATAATAGTACTTAATAAAACAGATTTAGATAAAAAACAAGAATTTAAAGAAATAAAAAAAGTATATCAAAATATAGGATATAATGTAATAGAAACAAATGCAAAAGAAAGAATTGGAATAGATAAATTAAAAGAATTATTAAAAGGTAATATAAATGGATTTTCAGGTAATTCAGGAGTTGGAAAATCTAGTTTAATAAATGCAATATTTAATAAAGATGTAACAGAAGAGGGAGAAATAAGTAAAAAAAATAAAAGAGGAAAAAATACAACAACATCAATTAAATTATACGAAATAGATAAAGAGACATTTATAGCAGATACACCAGGATTTTCAACATTTGATATATCAGAAATAGAAAGTAAGGATTTATATTTATATTTTAAAGAATTCAAAAAATATATAGATAATTGTGAATTTATAGGATGTACTCACATAAAAGAAGAAAATTGTGGAATTAAAGAAGCTGTGAAAGAAGAAAAAATAGACAGCAAAAGATATGAAAGATTTGTTAAAATATATGAAGAGTTAAAGAAAAAGGAGGAAAGAAAATGGTAGAAGTATCAACATCAATACTTACAATGGAGAAAGGAGAAGAAACTAAAACTATATTTGCGTTAGAAACAGCAAAAACAGATTATTTCCATATAGATGTAATGGATGGAAAGTTTGTTGAAAAAAATACATATAAAAAAATGTTAGAAAATAGTTCATATATAAAAAGAATATCAAATTTACCATTAGATGTACATTTAATGGTTGAAGATGTAAAAAATGCAGTAGATGATTTTTTAGCAGTAGAACCTAATATAATAACATTTCATTATGAAGCATGTAAAGATAAAAAAGAAGTATTAGACATGATAAAATATATAAAAGAAAATAATTGTAAAGTAGGACTTGCAATTAAGCCAAAAACAAAATTGGATGATATATATGAATTTTTACCATATATACATATGTGTTTAGTAATGACAGTAGAGCCTGGTAAAGGTGGTCAGAAATTAATACCAGAAACTGTAGATAAGGTAAGAAATTTAAAAAAATACATTGAAGATAATAATATAGAAATAGATATAGAAGTAGATGGTGGAATTAACTTAGCAACAGTAGATACTGTAAAACAAGCAGGAGCAAATATTTTAGTATCAGGAACAGCCATTTTAATGGCAAAAGATTATAAAGTAATAATTGATGAATTAAAAAAATAAAAAGTATATTGAATTTTTATGTAAATTATGGTAAGATATTTGCATACAGCAAAAGCTGTTATATAAATGGTACTCTAAACAGAAAGGCTGAAAATGGAATATAAAACAGTTATTACAACTGATGAAGTCCAAAAAAATATTGTAATTCCAAATATGGAAGGCAGGAAATATATTGCTAAAAAAGAAGATACTGGTTATGATGAAGACCAAGTATTTACAAGTGAAATATTTCCAAAAGAAAATTCAGGAAAACTTATTGGTTTTACTGAGATTGAATCTAAGATACATCCTGTATATGTGTTAGATGTAACCAGTAAGGATTTGTTCCTTTGTGGTAAAGAAGGTTATAGTAATATCATAACAATTATTTATGGTATATGTAATAGTCTTTTATGCCAAGATAGAGAAGAAATCTTACTAGCTAGAAGTATAACAGATTCAGATTTGTGTTGCTTTAATTATAACAAAGAGCCACAAACATATTGGCTTGCTTCTAAAAAGGCTAGTCGTGATAAAAACAAGTATTGGAGTTATAATAGGTATAGTGTAAAAAGTGTCTGGTATGGAAAGGTAAAGGAAAATTTACTTTTTGAAATGGCAGATAGTATAAATTCAGTGATGTCAGATAGGGAATATATGTATAATTTCCCTATTAGACCAGTGGTTGTTCTAAATTCACAGATTATTGGTATCAAAAAGAAATCAGATTATCAGTGGATTGAATAATTGAATAAGTACCAAAATAAGAGGGTTCCTTTTAATATAGGATACCCTCTTATTTTATCTTATTTATTTTTATTTTTTTCTTTAGATTTCTTGTTTTCTTTATTATCTTTATTCTTAGATGGTAATATACTTTTTACGATAATTCCAAGTCCTAAAATAGAAACTACAATACTTACAATAGAACCAACTACAGGAATTAAGCATATTGCCCAAAGTATTGCTGAAGTTATAATAAGTATTCCGAATGTTATAGTATTTTTTTCAATATTTAATTTATTACAAATTAAGTTGTTAATTGCAATAGTAAATATTGAAGGTCCTAAAGCGATACCTATAAATAATATAGCTAAACCAATAGTTGCGATTGTAGAAGGAATTGTTAACAAAATAAGTATTGTAAATGCAATTACTGCAAGTATTGGTGTTAAAATACCATATCCTAAAGTAGGTAAGAATTTATTTGAAATTATTGCACTTGTATTTTTTAAGAATTTAGGTGCAAGCCATAAACAAATAAGCCAAACAAGAACAACAGTAACAATAAATCTTCCTAATGATAAAATATAAGTTTGAACAGATGCTGAGTTTGAAGATTTCTCCTCTGTATAATTTACATTACCTGTAACAGTACCTTCTGGAATAGAAAGTTCCTGGGTTGAAGTATAATTAAGGTTACCATTTATTAATCCTTGTGAAGTTACTTGACTTTGTTCACCCTCATTTGAAGTTGTTTGAATGTTTATAGAACTAGTTTTAGTATAAACATTTCTTCCTATGATTCCAGAAATATTTAAATTATCAGTAATTGTTCTTACATCACGATAAATGTAACCATTTATTGTAATATTATTTGCAGATGCATATAAATCATAAATTCTTCCTGAAATAGTAATATCTTTTCCTAATGCAAATAAATTGCTAAAAATATAACCATTTTCTTTTACATTAATAGTATTTGCAAGAATAAAAGCATCTCCTCCTATGTAAGAATCAATATTAACAGTATTTGCAAGAATGAAAATATTACCATCTACAGTATAATCTATTGTAACTTCATCACCAGTTAAATAAACATCTTCAGATTTTAAATTTTCTAATTTAGAATTTGCATCTACTGCTTGTTGAGTTGCCTGTTCATTTACTTCATTAGTTGTTGAAGTATCTTCTGTTGCTTGAACAATAGGCATCATTAAAGCTAAAATAATTACAGTTAATAAAGTAATTATTTTAAAATTGTTTTTTAACATCAAAATCCCTCCTATATATTAATATGTAAAAATATATATCTTTATTAGCAATTTGTCAATGAAAAAGTAGCTTAAAGTAGAATATTAGTGGTTAATTTGCTAAATTTTTGTAATAATTACAAAATTTATTAATAGGACATATATCACATTTTGGGTGTCTTGCAACACAGGTGTTTCTGCCATGCCAAACAAATAAATGATTAATATCTTTTAAACTTTCTTTAGGAAATATTTTTATTAAATCTTGTTCTATTTTGGTAGGCTCTTTTTTATTAGAAAGTCCTGTTAAATTTGAAATTCTTTTTGCATGTGTGTCAACAGCAATACCTTGTGCGATTCCAAATACTTCTAATAAAATAACATTAGCACTTTTTCTACCTACTCCTGCTAGGGAAGTTAATTCTTTCATTGTTTGGGGAACTTCTCCATTAAAGTTTTCTAGAACTTGTTTAGCACATAGTTTTATATTTTTGGCTTTATTTCTATAAAATCCACAAGGATGAATAAGTTCTTCTAATTCTTTTATATCTATATTTGCAAAGTCTTCAATTGTTTTACATCTTTTGAATAATTTAGGTGTAGTTTTATTAACTCTTTCATCAGTACATTGTGCTGAAAGCATAACAGCAACAACTAATTGAAATGGAGTTTTAAAGTCTAAGCTACAAGTGGCATCAGGGTATGCTTTCTTTAATAATCTAACAATTTCTTTTGCATCTTCTTTATTCATGTAATCACCTCATATATCAGTATTTTACAAGAAAAAACAAAATTCGTCAAATTATAAAATTTAGAATATAAAAAGGAACAAATAATAAGAAATAATCATATTATATACAAAAAACAAAAGGGAGGAATAAATGTGAAAGGTTTCTTAAAAAAGACTTTAGCAGTATGTTTAATAGGGTTGGGTTTAGGAATATTACTTGTTTTATTACTCCCTACGGCTGGTTGGTTATTTATAATTGGTGTAACTGTAGTTAGTGTTGGGCTAATATGGCTTGCTTGTTAAAAGAAAAAGGAGGGAGATACATATGACAGTTGTTGTGAAGAAAGTTCCTAAATTTTTAAGAGGATTAGTAAAATTAATATTTGGAATAAAAGATTAAAAAAATAAAGAGCTTCAAATTAAGCTCTTTTTACTTTTCCATTTTTTAAGCATTTAGCACATACATGTATTCTTTTAACTTCGCCATTTATTTCAGCTTTAACAGTTCTTAAATTTGGTTTCCATGTACGTGGTGATCTCTTACTTACATGAGAACGAGTAATGCTAAGTTTATTTCCATGAATAGGTTGTTTATTGCAAATTTCACATTTTGCCATTATCTATTGCACCTCCTAAAATTTCTTAAATAAATCGACTATTAACAAGTCTACCACAAAAATTGAAAAAAAACAAGTATTTTTTTAAAATTATACAAAAATCCTTGCAAAATAGGAAAAATGTGGTATAATAATTAAGCTATAGGAAAAAAGAAAGGGTTGAAAGAAATGAAATGTAAATTAGAAAAAACAAAAAATGCAAATGAAGTTAAATTTGAAATAACAGTAGAAGCTGAAAAGTTTGATGAAGCTACAAAAAGAGTATATTTCAAAAGTGCAAAATATTTTAATATACCAGGATTTAGAAAAGGAAAAGCACCAATGCAAATAGTTGAAAAATACTATGGAAAAGAAATTTTCTATGAGGATGCTTTTAATGAAGTAGCTCAAGAAGCATTAGAAGAAGCTGTAGAAGAAAATAAAGTAGAAGTAGTATCAAGACCAGAAGTTGATATTAAACAAATGGAAAAAGGAAAAGATTTAATATTTACAGTAGTAATGCAAACAAAACCAGAAGCAGAACTTGGAAAATATAAAGGTATAGAAATTAAAAAGATTGAGTATAATGTAACAGACGAAGATGTTGAACATGAATTAAGTCATATGCAAGAACATAATAGTAGATTAATCTCAATTGATGATAGAGCAGCTGAAAAAGGAGATATAGTAAATATCGATTTTGAAGGATTTGCAGATGGAAAAGCATTTGATGGTGGAAAAGCTGAAAATTATGATTTAGAAATAGGAAGTAACACATTTATTCCAGGATTTGAAGACCAATTAGTTGGAATGAAGATAGATGAAGAAAAAGATGTAAATGTTACATTCCCTAAAGAATATTTTTCAAAAGACTTAGCTGGAAAAGATGCAACATTTAAAGTAAAACTTCATGAAGTAAAGAAAAAAGAATTACCAGCATTAGATGATGAATTCGCAAAAGATGTAAGTGAATTCGATACATTAGATGAATTA
This sequence comes from uncultured Clostridia bacterium, assembly GCA_944386195.1. Classification (GTDB taxonomy): domain Bacteria; phylum Bacillota; class Clostridia; order TANB77; family CAG-508; genus CAG-269. The sequence continues at coordinate 6,083 of CALXAD010000036.1, read as the reverse complement.
AAGAAAAATATAAAAGAAAAAAAACAAGAACAAAATGAAGAAAGAGCAAAATATGAAACACAAGATGAAGTTATAAAAGCTCTTTGTGAAAATGTTAAAGTTGAAATCCCATCAGGAATGATTGAAACAGAAACAGAGAATATGATAAAAGATTTAGAAAATCGTTTATCATATCAAGGTTTAAAATTAGAACAATATTTAAATATGATGGGAAAAACTAAAGAAGAAATGAGAAAAGAATATGAACCTCAAGCAGTTGAAGGAATCAAATCAAGATTAGCAATAGAAGCTGTTATAAAAGCAGAAAAAATAGAAGCAACAGATAAAGAAATCGATAAAAAAATAAAAGAAATGGCTATAAATTACGGAAAAGAAAATGATGAAGAATTCTTAAAAAATGAAAATGTAAGAAACTACATAAAACAAGGAATAGAGTCAGAAAAAGCAATTGATTTCTTAGTAAAAAATGCAAAAATAAAATAACAAAAATAAGCGTTGGGGGATAAATTGGTAAAATTTTAACCCCAGCTTTTTTGTAATTTAATATAATTAATATATAATAATTAAGTTAAAAGTTTTAATGGATGTGATGGACAAAATGTCCCAAAAGAAACGTCCCCAATTGGACAAAAGGAGGAATAAATATGTTAGAAAAGAATAGTTTGGTTCCATATGTTATTGAACAAACAAGTAAAGGAGAAAGATCATATGATATTTTCTCAAGATTATTAAAAGATAGAATTATATTTTTAGGAGAAGATGTTAACCCAACAACATCAAGTTTAGTAATAGCACAATTATTATTCTTAGAGTCAGAAGACCCAGATAAAGAAATTAGTTTATATATTAATTCACCAGGTGGTTCTATTACAGATGGTATGGGAATAATAGATACAATGAATTATATTTCATGCCCAGTATCAACAATTTGTATTGGTATGGCAGCAAGTATGGGAGCAGCTCTTTTAGCAGCAGGAGAAAAAGGAAAAAGATTTGCTACACCAAATGCGGAAATATTAATTCACCAACCATTAATTGGTGGTGGAGGACTATCTGGTCAAGCAACAGAAATTAAAATACATGCAGACCATTTAGTAAAAACAAGAGAAAAATTAACTAAATTCTTAAGTGATAGAACAGGTCAAACAGTTGAACAAATAGAAAAAGATACAGAAAGAGATAATTATATGACAGCTGAGGAAGCTTTAAAATATGGACTAATTGATGGAATTATGGACAAAAGAAAATAATTTTTAAATAAAGAATAAAAAGGAGAGAGTTATGGCAAAAAATGATACACCTAGAAGTGTAAGATGTTCATTTTGTGGAAAATCACAAGAAAACGTAAGAAAAATTGTAGCAGGTCCAGGAGTATATATTTGTGATGAATGTGTGGATTTATGTAATAGTATTATAGAATCTGAATTATATGAAGATGAAAAAGCAGGCTATACATTAAATGAATTAAATAATGTACCTACTCCAAAACAAATTAAAGAAGTTTTAGATGATTATGTTATAGGTCAAGATGAAGCTAAAATAACATTATCAGTTGCTGTATATAATCATTATAAGAGAATAGCACATGAAGAAAACGTAAAAAAAGATGATGTAGAGATTCAAAAAAGTAACATTTTATTACTAGGTCCAACTGGTTGTGGAAAAACATTACTTGCAAGAACTTTAGCAAATATTTTAAAAGTTCCATTTACAATTGCTGATGCAACTACTTTAACAGAAGCAGGATATGTTGGTGAAGATGTAGAAAATATACTTTTAAAATTAATACAAGCAGCAGATGGTGATATTGAAAAAGCAGAAAAAGGAATTATATATATAGACGAAATAGATAAAATAGCAAGAAAATCAGAAAATCCATCTATAACAAGAGATGTAAGTGGTGAAGGTGTACAACAAGCGTTATTAAAAATTGTGGAAGGAACTGTAGCATCAGTACCACCTCAAGGTGGTAGAAAACATCCAAACCAAGAGTTAATACAAATAAATACAGAAAATATTTTATTTATTTGTGGAGGTGCTTTTGAAGGTCTAGAAAATATAATTAGAGATAGAACTGGAGAAAAGGCAATTGGATTTGGTAAAAGAATGAAAAGTCAAAAAGAAATTAGTAAATATGAGGTATTTAAAGAATTATTACCACAAGATTTATTAAAATTTGGTTTAATTCCTGAATTTATAGGAAGATTACCAATTATCGCAACTTTACAAGATTTAGATAAAGATGCTTTAGTTAAAATATTAGTAGAACCTAAAAATTCATTAGTAAGACAATATAAGAAATTATTTGAACTAGATGGTGTTGAATTAATATTTGAAAAAGAAGCTTTAGAAGCAATTGTTGATAAGGCTGTAGAAAGAAAAACAGGTGCTAGAGGTCTTCGTTCTATTATAGAGGAAATAATGAGAGATATTATGTTTGATATTCCTTCTAATCCTAACATAGAAAAATGTATAGTAACTAAGGAGACTGTTTTAGAAGGAAAAGAACCTAAAACTATAATGGGTGAAAATAAAGAATTAAAGAAACCTATTATTAAAAATAAAAGACAAACACCTGAAAAAAATAATAAAGAAACAGCATAAAGAAGGATTCAAAATAAGAACCCTTCTTTTTTCTTACTCATATTTTAAGTTAGGTGAGAGAAGATGAAAGTTATAGAATATGATAGAAAAAAAGCAATTGAGTATGCTAAGAAGTGGGCATATTCAAGAAATAAAAAATATTTAGATTTTGAAAATATAGGAGGAGATTGTACTAATTTTATTTCTCAGTGTATATATGAAGGTTCAAGAGTTATGAATTATACTAAAGATTTAGGATGGTATTATATTAATGGAAATAATAAATCACCTTCATGGACAGGTGTTGAATTTTTATATAAGTTCTTAATAAATAATAAAGGAGTAGGTCCATTTGGAAAAAAAGTAGAACAAGAAAAAATAGAAATTGGAGATATTATTCAACTTTCTTTTGATGGAAAAAAGTTTTCACATAGTCTTATAGTTGTAAGAATAGAAAAAAATAATAGCTTAGACAATATAAGAATTGCAACACATAGTTTTAATAGTTATGACAAAAAAGTTTCAAATTATATTTTTGAAAAAATTAGATTTATACATGTAGAGGGAGTAAGAAAATAAAGAAAAAATTAATAATTCCTCTATTTTTTATTAATAAATTATATGGTATACTATTTGTAGAAAATAAAAGGTTTAGGAGGAAATCATGTATAACATATTAGTAGTAGATGATGATAAAGAAATAGTAGGAGCAATAGAAATATATTTAAAAAATGAAGGATATAACATAATAAAAGCATATAACGGAAAAGAAGCTTTATATTTGGTAAATAAAAATGACATACACCTTATATTATTAGACATAATGATGCCTGAAAAAGACGGATTAGAAACATTAGAAGAACTAAGAAAAACAAAAAATATACCAGTAATACTTTTATCTGCAAAATCAGAAGATTATGACAAAATAGGAGGATTAAACTTAGGAGCAGATGACTATATAACAAAACCATTTAATCCATTAGAATTAATTGCAAGAGTAAAATCACATTTAAGAAGATATGTAAGTTTAGGAACTTTAAAGAAAGAAGAAGATGGAAATATATATAGTACAGGAGGACTTGTACTTAATGATGATACTAAGAAAGTGCTAGTTGATGGAAAAGAAGTAAAATTAACAGCGACAGAATTTAATATATTAAAATTTTTAATTCAAAACAAAGGAAAAGTATATTCAATACCAGATATTTATGAAAATGTATGGAAAGAAGAAGGATTTGGAGCAGAAAATATAATTGCAGTTCATATAAGACATATAAGAGAAAAAATAGAAATTAATCCGAAAGAACCAAGATACTTAAAAGTAATATGGGGAGTAGGCTATAAAATAGAAGATGAAAAATAGAGGAGGTATACATGGAAAAACTTAAGAATTCAACATTACTAAAGATACTATGTTATATATTAATACCAATATTAGTGGCAATTTTATGTTTTAGTATATATCACTTATCTTTTTTAAATGAATATGGGGATACTAAAAGTGGAACAAAATATATACAAAGTGAACAATTTGCAAATGAATATTTTTATTTTATTGTAGATAGGCTTCGGAGATTGTAATAGAGAAAAAAATGGAGGTAGTACAAATTTTGTTCAAATAAATGAAGAAGGAAAAACACCATATTATTATACTGATTATAGAAGCACAAATAATTATTACTTAGGAATACCAGCATATGTTGATTTTATAATTATAGATAAACAAACAGGAACAATGTATACAAATATAAAAAGTGAAAATTACGAACAAGAAAAACAAAACATGAAAAACCAAAAATTATATTGGGATTATGTAGATGGAAAAGTAGATACAAATATAAATTATTTAGATAATGAAAATATAAAATATAATTATAGTTTTATATATGCAATGGAAAAACAGACAGATAGGTCTTATAGTATAATTGATTATGATATATATACTTCATGTGATTTAAGTAGTATGGAAGAATATTCAGCATATGGTATAAATGAAAAATTATATGAATATATGTTGGAAAATAGAACAAAACCAATTTATGCAATAATAGTAAGTACTATAGCATTAATAATAATTGCTATATACCTAATTTGGTCAATTGGGCATAAAGAAGGAGAAGTTGGAATTACATTAAATTCTATAGATAAAATACCTTATGAAATACTTGTATTTGTATGTTTAATGATATTAAGTGTTGCTTTAGCTGTTGTAGTAAATATTGGAGGAACAATTAATTATGTAATTTTGTTAGTTGGTATTTTAGGATATTTAATATCTTATGCTATGTGTGCAGTAATTGGAGTTACAACAATAAAAAGAATAAAATCAAGAACTTTTATAAAAAGCTTTTTAATATATAAAATAGGAAAATGGTGTTTTGACAAAATAGAAGGGTGGATTAGAACAATAAATCAGAAAGCACCAGAAAATAAAAAAATATTTTGGTACTATTTATTATTTATAATTATTAGTATAATGTTAGCAAGCTTATTCTACACAGGAATTGCAATAATATTATTAATAGGATTTTGGATATGGTCATATTATAAATTAAAGAAATATATATTAGACCAAGAGAAAGTAAAAAAAGCACTAAAAGATATATATGAAGGAAAGAGTAATGATGTGCATTTAAATGAAAGTGAACTAAAAGGAGCATTAAAGGAAATGGCTATATATGTAAATGATATAGCAAATGGATTTTCAAATGCAATAAATGAAAGTCTTAAATCAGAAAGATTAAAAACAGAATTAATTACAAATGTATCACATGACATAAAAACTCCATTAACTTCAATTATAAATTATGTAGATTTATTAAAAAAAGAAAATATACAAGATGAAAAAGCAAAAGAATATATAGAAATATTGGATAAAAAATCACAAAGACTAAAGAAATTAACAGAGGATTTAATAGAAGCATCTAAAGTATCATCAGGGAATGTAAAATTAAATTTAGAAAATATAAATATCAAAGAATTATTTAACCAAACAATAGGAGAGTTTAAAGATAGATTTGAAGAAAAAAGATTAATAATAGAAACAACTATACCAAATGATGATATAAAAATAAATGCAGATAGCAGATATTTGTATAGAATAATAGAAAATCTATTTAGTAATATAACAAAATATGCATTAGAAGGTTCTAGAGTATATATAGATATATTAGAAAAAGAAAAAATAGTAGATATTAGTATAAAAAATATTTCTAAAGATAAATTAAATATTAGTAGTGATGAATTAATGCAAAGGTTTGTTAGAGGTGATAAATCAAGATATACAGAAGGAAGTGGATTAGGTCTATCTATTGCAAAAAGCTTAACAGAGCTCCAAGGAGGAACATTTGATATTATAATAGATGGAGATTTATTTAAAGTTCACATTATATGGCCAAAAGTATAAAAGATGGTACTTAATGTGAGGCTGCTGAAAAAGTAGTTCAAAAAAATAGTGAATTAGAAAATATTTTTTCTAATTCACTATTTTTTATATACTT
>CALXAD010000035.1 GCA_944386195.1 uncultured Clostridia bacterium | reverse complement strand
ACATCTCCTGATAAAACACCACCTTGAATAGCTGCACCAATTGCAACACATTCATCTGGGTTAATTCCTTTATCTGGTTCTTTTCCTGTTATTCTCTTAACTTCTTCTTGAACAGCTGGAACTCTTGTTGAACCACCTACTAATAATACTTTATGAATATCATTTGCTGTTAATCCTGCATCTTTTAATGCTTGATTTACTGGTCCTGCTGTTGATTCTACTAAATCATGAATTAATTCTTCAAATTTAGCTCTTGTAAGTGTTACATCTAAGTGTTTTGGTCCTGATGCGTCAGCTGTAATAAATGGTAAGTTAATTTGTGTTTGTTGTACACCTGATAATTCTATTTTTGCTTTTTCAGCTGCTTCTTTCAATCTTTGCATTGCCATTTTATCTTGTTTTAAATCAATTCCATTTGTTTTTTTGAATTCATCTGCTAAGTAATTGATTATTGCTTCATCAAAGTCATCTCCACCTAAATGTGTATTACCATTTGTAGCTAATACTTCAAATACTCCATCACCAATATCTAGGATAGATACATCAAATGTTCCTCCACCTAAGTCATAAATCATAATTTTTTGGTCTTGTTCTTTATCCATACCATAAGCTAAAGCTGCTGCTGTAGGTTCATTTATAATTCTTAATACTTCTAGTCCTGCAATTTTTCCAGCATCTTTTGTTGCTTGTCTTTGGCTATCACTAAAGTATGCTGGTACTGTAATAACTGCTTGTGTTACTTTTTGTCCTAAATAATTTTCAGCATCTGCTTTTAATTTTTGTAATATCATTGCTGAAATCTCTTGTGGAGAGAATTTTTCTCCATCTATATCTACTTTTTCATTTGTTCCCATTTTTCTTTTTATTGATATAACAGTATTTTCTGGATTTGTTACTGCTTGACGTTTTGCTATTTGTCCAACTAGTCTTTCACCATTTTTAGAGAATGCAACTACTGATGGAGTTGTTCTATTACCCTCTGCATTTGGTATAACTACTGGTTCTCCTCCTTCCATAACTGCTACACATGAGTTTGTTGTTCCTAAGTCAATTCCTATAATTTTTCCCATTTTTATTCATCCTTTCTTTTTCTGTTTTTTGGACGGAGCAAAAAACAGTTCTTTTTATATTTTTTAGCTTTTCTTTATCCGTCTCAAAGCCTTTATATATTAAAATTAATAACAAAATTTTTATTTGTTGGATAGAGGATTTATTCTCTGTCCTAAAACATTTTAATTAGCTACTGATACCATTGCATGTCTTATTACTTTATTTCCTATTTTGTAGCCTTTTCTGTATACTTCAACAATTTCTTTTTCACCTTTTGTTTCATCTTGTACACTTCTTACTGCTTCATGTAACTCTGGGTCAAATGTTTCTCCTTCTGCTTCTATTTCTTCTATTCCTTTTGCTTTTAGTACATCGTTAAATTGTTTTAATACTAGCTCTATTCCTTGTTTGTAGTTTTCATCTTTTGTCTCTGCCTTTGCTGCATTTTCAAGGTTATCTAGTATTGGAAGTATACTTTCTACTACATCTGATAGTATTGAATTGTATAAACTTTCCCTTTCTTTTTTGCTTCTTTTCTTAAAGTTTTCAAATTCTGCTAAAATTCTTTTGAAATGGTCATCTAATGCATCATAATCTTCTTTTGGTACCATTTCTTTTTCTTTACTTTCTTTTTTTTCTACTTTTTCATCTTTCTTTTTTTCTTCCTCTTGCTTTTCCTTTTTTTCTTCTTTTTCTGCCATTTTATCCCTTCTTTCTTTTAATTCTTTTCATCTAATTTTTTACTTATATATTTCATTACAGAAATTACTTTTGAATAATCCATTCTTTTGGGTCCTATAATTCCTATAGTTCCTAAATCTTTTCCATTTACTTTATGTTTAAATGTTACAACACTAAAATCTTTTAATTGTTCTTGTTCGTTTTCATCACCAATATATACTTTTATATCTTCTGCTATACCACTATTTAACATATCAGCTACTAAATCTTTTGTATCTAATATATTTATAAAGTTTTTAGCTACTTCTAAGCTATTAAATTCTGGTAATTCAAAAGATTTATTTGTACCTTCTAAGTATACTTTATTATCTTCTTCTAGTACTTTCTTTATTTGTTCTATTATTGGTTTTACTACATTTACACTATATGTCATTTCATCATACAAGTAATCTTCCAATGGTCTATCTATTGTTTCTAACGGTTGACCTTTTAATTTTTTATTGAACATATAGTTTATTGTCTCTACTTGTTTTTCTGTAATATCTTCATCAAATTTTATGATTGTTTCTTTTACCATTCCTGAATCTGTTAATATTACTGCCATCATCATTCTTGAGCCAAGTAGTACAAATTTTATTTCTTCTATTATTTGTGATGTTGTTTTAGGTCCAATTGATACTGTAGTATAATGTGTTACTTCTGATATTGTGTTTGCTGTTATTTTTGTTAGGTCTTCTATTTCATTTACTTTTGTTTCTAATTTATCACTTATATATTTTATTTCTTCAAGACTTATATCTTTATCATTTACAAGCTCATCTACATAGTACCTATATCCTTTTTCTGATGGCACTCTTCCGCTTGATGTATGTGTTTTATCTAAATATCCATTTTTTTCTAATTCTGCCATTTCATTTCTTATTGTTGCACTACTACAATCCAATCCGTGATTTTTAGTTAAAGCATTTGAACTAACTGGTTCTGCTGTATTTATATATTCTTCTACTATAGCTTGTAGTACTTTCTTTTTTCTATCATCTAACAATTTTTTCACCTCTTTTTTAATTGTTAGTTTTAGCACTCTTTTAGTTCGTTTGCTAACTCTTCTATATATTATACCCAATATTAGCACTTGTCAATACTTTGTGCTAAAAAATTTTGTGAATTTTTTGTGAAAAAGGAAAAACTATATAATTCAAATAGTTTAGAACTATATAGTTTTTAATTTACTAAATATAATATTATTTAAAATGGTATAAGTACTGCTCGAAATCCATGGTTGCAAATACCATCACCTGGATTACTTCCAAAATCAAATAATCCAGATGCTCCATTAGAAGAACCGTTTTCTCCTCCTCTATTAAAAAACGAATTATATGAATATGGCATTCCAGACTCATCTTTATTCCATGATTTACTATCATTTGATGTTTCTCTTATTGCATCACCATATATATATTTATTTAACGCATAATTTGAAGAAACATTATCATTATTACTATCATAAGGATAAACTGTTGTATATTTTGTGCTTTTAGTTTTTAACTTTCCATTTTCGTATGTCATGCTTTCTCCTCTTTCATTTAAACATTCACCATCATTTGCTATATATGCAGATGGTAGTTCATGTGACCCTCCATTTAAATCATATATTCCATACATATTTAAAGTTGAACTTGCTTTTTGTCCTTCTTCTTGATTCCATGCATATACTTCATTTGTTGCTGTATTTCCATTTCTATTATTTATATCTTTTAAATCATTTTCCGTTATAATCTTTTCTTCTTCACTTTTAGTTGTTAAACCTGTTACAACATACACACTATCTATCCCTGTTCTTCCTTCTGAATTAGTTCTTTGTTTACTTCCACTATTTAAATTTATATTATTTTTATATGGTTCTACCTTATTTGCTCCATATTCACTCCATGATAAATATGCTACTGCTCCCCATTCACTATTTTTCATTAAATGTGAATCTGTGCTTGAACTACTTAATCCATATATATTTCCACTTTCTGTTAATACTCTTGATATGTCATATCTATCACTAGCATTAATATAATTCATAGCATATGTTACAGGTTGAAAAGTTGGATATTTTATTGCTGTAGTATTTTTTCCATATATACCATCTAACCAATTTCTTGATGGTCCATATCCTCCTTTACCACCATTTTCTGTATCACCAATCCATACTGTATCTTGGCTATAATTTACACTACTAGGTTTTATAGTAGCATTATTATTTCCACTTGCAACTCCTGCTTCAAATTTTGCTACCCATATTCCTGGTATTTCTTTATCCCATCCTCCATTTGCATAATCTATATTCGATTCGTCAGTAAATGCTGGATGTACATAATAATCACTTGTTGTATCTACCTCTTCAGTCTTTGATTTTGCTCTTTTGGCTGTTTGTATATTTCCTTCATCATCATAATATTTATCTGTTGTTCCTATTAAAAACTTTACATCTATTGTTCCGCCTTGTGATTTATCACTTGAATTATTATATGTTATTTTATAAGCAAATCTTGGTATCCACACCCAATAACTTCCATCTTTAGTTACTGCATTTGCCCATTCTGATTTTTCATAATCATACCAATTATTTTCATCAAAATCTGCATCTCCTTTTTTCACTGTTTTTCCCTTATTTGTTCCTTCTGGTAATTTAAAACTTACTTCTGTCATTCCTTGTACTAACCTAGGCGTATTTACCTTCTTCTTTTCATCCCACTGTCCTCCTGATGTTCCTTTCATATAATCTTCATAACTATTTAACATCTCTTGTTCTTCTTGTGCAGCTTTTTCCGTTTCTTCTTTAGCTCTTTGAGCTTGTGTTAATATTCCATTATTCCTGTTAGCATTGAAATTGATACTCCAGCTAAAATTAAAAGCACAATTATAGTTACGACAAGTGCAATTAATGTAATTCCCCTTTCATTACTTTTTAAATCTTTTTGTTCTTCTTCCATTTAATCCTCCTCCTTAGTTTGGTATATTTTTTATTTTTTTGCATATGATATTTTATGCGTTATTTATCGTATTTAATTATACAGCATTAAAAATTGGTTGTAAATATTTTTTGCGATTTTTGTCGTTTTATTTTAGAGTTTTATCAAAATTAAAGTCATTCCCAAAAAAGTTATAAACGTTTATATTATTACTATAAGAAAGTGGTGAAATTTATGAATAAATCAAACATTAATGAACATATAGGAAAAATATTTCAAGAATATAGACAAAAAAATAATTTAACCCAAAATCAAGTTGCAGAAATTACTGGATTAGAACCAAGACATATTAGTCAAATAGAAAGAGGCTTTTCAAAAGGTAGTATAGATACATTACTAAAACTATGTAATGCTTATAAAATTACTCCAGACATAGTTTTATATGATTTATTAGATGATGATGTAAAAAATTATGTTTCAATATATGATGAAAAATTCAAAAAATTAAGTAAAAGAGATAAAGAAGCTGTTTTAAATTTAATAGACTTTTTTCTAAAAAAATAAACCTAAAGTTATTACTTTAAGTTTATTTTTTTCTCTATAATTTTTTAATCATTCTTTCCATGGCAATTCTTATATTTCTTACCACTTCCACATGAAGTCAGAACCTTCATATTATCAATATTATATTACTGTGGACAAATTGAGGACAATGTCCACATCCGTTCACTGACTCAATAATACTATATTTTAGAATATATATCAAATGTGTAATCTATTTATTTTCTATATTTTTAGTCTCGTTTAACAATTTATCAAAGTCTGAAACATAATTTTTATCTTGAATAACTTTATATTTTTCGTATTCACTTTCAGCTTTGTCTACCGCTTGTTTATGCGAGATTTTTCCTTTTCCTTCTAATACTTCATAATGAAATACTTTTAGAGCATTTTCAACTTCATTTTTCCAATCGTTCATATACATTGGAATATTTCTTTCTGCATTATTTTCTGCAATATCTAGAAATAGGTTTACTAGATTATTTAAGTCCTTAATTTCTTTTTTATTTAGATAACTTTTAGCAATACTTACATCTGATTTTAATATTTTACCATCTGGAGAATTTTCCCAAGTTGTAAGTCCCATATTATTTTTTCTAGCATCAGCTCTATTATAAATAATTTCAGCTGCTGTTTGACCTGTAATTGCATAATGAAATTGGTTTTGAATTGTTTTATAGAATGTTTGTGCTATATCACTATTTTTATCATAGTCTATTGAGCATTCTGCAAATATATCTGTAATTTTTTGATAAAACATTCTTTCACTTGTACGAATTAGTTTTATTCTTTCAAGTAATCTTTTAAAATATTCTTGATCAGACCTTTTTGCTTTCATGAATCTTTCATTGTTTAAAGCAAAACCTTGTACCATGTAATCTTTAATTATTTTATTTGCCCAAGTTCTAAATTTAATTGCTTTTTTAGAATTAACCCTAAAACCAATAGAAATAATCATATCAAGATTATAATATTTTGTGTTATAGGTCTGTTTACCATCATTACCCACATGTGCAATTTTTGCACATGTGCCATTTTCACTTAATTCATCATCTTTATAAATATTATTAATATGCCTAACAATACCGCTTCTGTCAATATTAAAAAGTTTTGCTAGTGCTTCCGTATTTAACCAAACATCTTCATTTTCAAGCAATACTTCAATTTGTACATTTCCCTCTTCATCATTATAAAACAAAATATTTTTTTCGTTTCCAATTATTTTTTCACTCATCTTTGCACCTCCTCACTCGCGCTTAATAAATATTTTTGAATATATTATATTATTTTTTATATTCTAATTTAATATGTAAATTAATATTTTAGTATTGCGAACATTTGTATTGTATCATATAAACCTTAATTATTCAATCTTTTTTGTGAATTTTTCTAAATTGATAATTATATTTTTAAATATCAAATTAAATCCTTTTTTCTCGTCAAAAAAGAAGTGCTCTCTATTTTAGTTTACACTTCTTTAACTTTTAATTTATGCGTTCTTTCCATGGCAATTCTTATATTTCTTACCACTTCCACATGGGCATTTTTCATTTCTTTCTACTTTTTTTATTTTATCTTCTTCAATATTAATTCTGGCTCCTTCTTTCCAAATAGGCATTTTGCTTTTTATTTTATCAACATATTTTATAATTAACGCTTTATCTAATCTATCAATCTCAAAATATCTGTCTAATGCTTCATCTATAAATTTCTTCGCTTTATCAGTATCTACTTGACACATATCTATATAATCATCAATTATTTCTCCTCTTAAAAGTTCATCTTCATTAATATCAAACATATAAATTTGTTTTAAATAATTCCTGAATTGCTTATATTCTAATAAATTAGATATATATTTTCCATTTTCTATATTTTTATAAAATTCTTTATTATAAACTACATATTCATTTTTAGTATTTTCTAATAAAATTTTATCAATTTCTTCATCATCTAAATTAAAGTTACAAATAGCTTGTCTTTTAAAAGAATATAATATAGGTTCTAATTCTAATAAACTAAAAAATTCAACTATTGACTCATACTCCTCAAAACTAATTTCTATATCTTTTTTTATTATATCATAAGCATCTATAATATGTATTACTCCATATGTATCTGCCATTCCTATAGAATATTCTATAATATCTTGATACAAATCTAAATATAAACATTTTTCATAATTTTTAATTTTATCTTTTATAAACTTAGGCATATGAAAATATACTACATCTTTTTCTCTTTTACAAAAAATAAAACCAAGCTGTTTTAATATTTTTATTGTATCAAAAGAAACTTTATTTTTTTCTTCCTTTTTAAATTCTAAAATTCTTTCTTGCTTTGCTATATATTTTATTTCATCAAATCTACTTTTATTAAAAAATCTAAATATTTTAGAAAAATCTTTATTTAAAAACTCAATTATACTTTTAATACTTTCTTCTTTTTTATTATCTTTTAATGTATCTACTTGCTCTACTATATCTTCTTTATTTCCAGCAAATCCATATGATAAATAAAGAGATATTAATTCATTTTTTGTCTTCTCTTGTAAATATTCTTTTAAATCTTTATTTTCATCAACTTTATCTTTGTAGTTTTCTGTTAGTGCATCAAATAAAATATCTGCTAATTCTTCATCCATATATTTTTTACTCCTTCTTATAATTTATATATTTTTTATATACTTATATTTAAAATAACAGGTATATCTTTTCTTGTCAAGAAAAACCAGAAGTTTTATCTTCTGGCTTTTTTATTATTTAGCAATAGTTGCTTTTAACATCCATATATTTTTCATATAATCTGAAATATATCCATCCATTAAACTAGAAGTTGAATATACTTCTTTTTCATCTGCTTCTTTCTTTATACTAGTTACTTTATTTAATAAAGTTTCATAATCTTTAACTATATTCTCAAAAATATAATCACTTTTTACTTTTTCATTTTTAGCCTCTTCAATACATGTATTTTTTAAATAATCTTTCATTGTTCCAAGAGGCTCGTATCCTAACATTAATATGTGTTCTGCTATCTCATCTATTTGTTCGTTTACTTTATCATAGTATTCTTCTAATTTACTATGTCCTGTAAAAAAGTCATCCCCTATAATATTCCAATGATAATTTTGAAGTTTTCTGTAAAATACATTTAAATCTGATAAAAATTGATTTAAGTCTTTAACTAAATCTTCCATAAAATCACTCCTTTTTATTTATTTTTATAATGCCCTTAAATTTATTATGTTATTCATATTTTATATATTCTCATACTTTTTATAACTTTGTCAATACTAATATGAAATTTATTTCATTTTTTGCTTTAATATTTTTTCTATTTTTGTAAATATTAAATTATATAAATATTTTTAGGAGGTTTTTTTATGGATAATAACCGTTATATTTTAAATGAATTAAACAAAGGAATAAAAATGGGAATGGACTCAATCTCAAACGTTTCTGAAAAAGTTCAAGATGATAGATTTAAACAAGACTTAAAATATCAATATGATGAATATAATAAAATATTAAATGAAGTAAATGATGAACTTACTCGTTTCGATGATTTTCCTAAAGAATTAAATCCTATGCAAAAAGCCATGGGATGGATGGGTGTTGAAATGAATACCTTAACTGATAAAAGCAATTCCAAAATCGCAGAATTAATGATTCAAGGAACTAATATGGGAATTATTGAAGGAGTTAAACTATTAAATCAAAATCCTGAAGCAGATGAAGAAGTAAAAAATGTTTTAAATGAATTTATTCAATTCCAAGAAAATACAGTAGAGCAATTAAAAAAATATTTATAAAAGGAAGGCTTTTGGCCTTCCTACTCTTCATTTACATCAATTAAAGAAAATACATTTTTATCATTATTTAACTCTACAATATTTAAAATTACACCTTCTCCTAAAACTTTCCCACCTAAACTTTCAACAGTTTCTTTTATTTTTTTCATAGTATTTCCTGTTGCATATATATCATCTATTATATAAAAACTTTTATCTTTATATGTAGTATCTACTAACTTTGGTAATTCTATAATATCTTTACCATATTCTTTTTCATATTCTATTTTTGCTTCTACTGTATTTGGTGGTAACTTTCCTTGTTTTCTCACAGGAATACATCCAATATTTAACCTTTCTGCAACTGCTGTACCGAAGTAAAAAGCCTCTTGCTTCTGGTGCTATTATATAGTCTATATTTTTGTCTTTTATTTCTTCTACAAATAAATCTATTATCTCTTTTAAAGTTTCTTTTTGTATTATTAATGGCATTATATCAATAAATTCTACTCCTTCAATTGGATAATTTCTTTGAGTCCTAATATTTAATTTATTTTTTAGTTTATTTTTTAATATCTTCATTATTCTTCTCTTCCTTCATATTCTATATTTTTATTAAATGCTAATACTGAATAGAATATAGGTGGTAAAATTAATATTCCTATTCCGAAAAATCCACTTCTTCCAAATGCTTGTGCCAAAAGAATTCTTTTCATAATAGCTATTATAAACATTGCAATCCATCCAAAAACAGGAACAAACCAAAGTAGCATTAAAAATGGTGATAATCCACATACTTTATACATAGTTATTTGTCTATAAAATGGAATTATTGCAGCAAAGCCTTTTTTCCCTGCTTTATGATATATTATCCATCTTGTAATAGTACAATATATAAATAAAATAACTATTATCCAAATAACCATTTTTACTGTACTATTAGCTAAGAAAATTTTTGCAACTAGTCCTAATTTTTGAGTTGATGATGTTTCCCCAATTGCATTTACTATTGCATCTTCAGGAGCTTGTCCATTTTGTATATTTTCAATTATTGCATTTATACTTGGATCATTCTCTATAATATCTCTTATTTCTTTTTGATCTGTATTTCTTATAAATTCTGCCCCTGCATCAATTACATCTTCACTTAATCCTTGTTCTTCCATTATTTGCTCTTTATTTTGAAGTATCATATCTGCTAATTCATCACTTGAATATTCTTGAGTTATTTGGTCATAAATTTCCAATATAATGTCCATAGATATATCTTTATAATCTATTGTCTCGTCCACATTATTAGTATTTTCTACTGCTTTTACAACATTTATATTTGTTAATAAAAATACTCCTAAAAATATTAATATTGTTATAAATATTTTTTTCAATTTCATTAAAATTCCCCCTTTAAAAATTTATAAAATCTTTTTTCTTTTTCTTCATTTTCTGAAGAATCAAAAAAATCTATTTTTCCCTTTTCAACATTCTCATTTATTAAATTATTTTCTATTAATACATCTTTTAAATGAACAGCTAATCTATTTGCTCCATTAAAAAATGTTATATTATTTCCTAAGACTTGTCCTATATCTTTTTGAATTAGAGGATAATGAGTACATCCTAAAACTACATTTTCTACTTTTCCCTTATATTTACCTATATTTTTTTCTAAATATTTTTTTATTTTCTCCTCATTTCCTTCTTCTATTACATCAGCTAATCCAACACATTCTAAAAGTTTTGTTTTATGATTATTATATTTATTATATAACAGATTAAATCTTTCACTTTCTATTGTTCCTTTAGTTGCCATAACCAGTGTTTCTTTATCATATGCATAATCATAAACCATTTTATATGCCGGTTCTATTGCAATTATTGGAATATCTTTATGTCTTTCTCTTAAAGTATTTACAGCTATTGCACTTGCGGTATTGCAAGCAATTACAATAGTTTTACAATTTTTTTCTAATAAAAAAGAAAATATCTCTTCACACCTATTTATTATTTCTTGCTTTGTTTTATCTCCATATGGATTATTCTTTGAATCACTATAATATATATAATTTTCATTTGGAAGTATTTTTATTATTTCTCTAAGTACAGTAACTCCTCCAATTCCTGAATCAAATATTCCAATACTACCTTCTTTTGCTATTTCTTTTTGCATGATTTTCTCCTATCTAATAAAATTAGTTCTTATTACTTCTTCTTTTTTAGGTAATTCTATTCCCTGTTTTCTTCCTGCCTCTATTGATTTTAATAGCCAGGCCATATTTTTTCCAAGCGTTCTCATTGTTTGAAGTCCTTCTTCGTCTTTTTCTACATCTTCTTTCTTACTACCATGAACCATATTCCAATACTGAGAACCTACTACTATCATATTTGTCATTAAAAAATATTTGTTAATCTCATCAAATGCGGCTGACGCTCCTCCTCTTCTACAACTTACAACTCCTGCTACTACTTTATTTTCAAATAATTTTCCTCTTCCATAAAAAACTCTATCCATAAATGATGATAACATTCCTGACATTGCTGCAAAATGAACCGGTGTTCCAAATATAAATCCATCCGCTTCTTTAGCCTTATCTAAAAATTCATTTACTTTGTCATCAATAACACATTTTCCAGTTTTACTACAACCATTACATCCTAAACAACCAGATATAGGCTTATTTCCTATCCAAAAAATTTCAGTTTCTATTTCACTTTCTTCTAAAGTTTTTTTCACTTCCTCTAATGCCCTATTAGTACAACCATCCTTATGTGGTCCTCCATTTACTAATATTACTTTCATTTTCTTCCCCCCATTTTTATTTTATGCCATTACTTTATCACTTTTTACTATTTTTTTCAATACAAATGTCCAATTAGGGACGTTTCATTTTGGACATTTTGTCCATTTAAGAAACGTCCCCAATTGGACATCTAAATTATATATTTTTTATGTTTTTCTTCTTAAATATTACAAATGTTGGTATTATCATTATTAAGAAATAAATTATGCATATAATTCCTGAAAATCCTGGTGTTAATCCTTCCATTAATGGCATTTTTCCATAAAGATATTGTGAAAAATCCCAATTTAATGTAACAAAATATCTTAAAAATCCTATATTGTATTGTATCGCAATTTGATTTATTACTGCTACTCCCATATATCCAAGTAGTGGAAGTGCAATTGCAACTGGTGAATTTGTAAATATTGTACTTAATGCAAATGATAATGTTGCAAGTAATATAATACTAGGTAATTGTGTAAATATTTGTATTCCTAAATAACTAAACACATTAATTTCTTGTAACATATTAGAATTAAAATTATATTGTAATACAGGAATGTTAAGACTTTCAAATCCAAATATAATTCCTCCTACAATTAATTCCATAGCTAATATTACTACAATTGAAAATACTATCATTATTAATACTGTTATAAATTTTGAAAGTAAGATTTTTTTTCTACTATATGGTTTTATCAATAATAGTTTTATTGTTCCTTTATTAAATTCTTCACTTACTATAGTTCCTGCTATCATAACGGTAATTACTACTATAAATAATCCAAATTCATTAAAGAAATTTGATAATATTCCTCTTAAATCATTTTGTTTGTTAATATCCACATGATTTTCAATTATATATTTACTTATTTCTCTTTGTTCTATACTATCATTGTAATCTTTCTTTTCCTGATATGTTAATTCTTCTTTTGAATTATCTATTTGTTCTATCATGTAACTTCTTTCTTTATAATTTTCTAAAGCTGTATTCATATAGTCATAACCATATTTTATATCTTCATCTACTCTATATTTTGCAACATCTAAATCTATTTTTGCCATTGCTATTTCCAAATCTATTGATTCTAACCTTTGTTTATCATCTGTACTACTTTTCTCTTCTTCTAATAACTTTACTTTTTCTTCTGCTGTTTTTAATTCTTCATTTGCAAAATATTTCCAATCATCATTTTTTAGTTTCTCTGATAATTCATTTATTTGTTCATTTATTTTATTTGCTTGACTTTCATCTTTTTGTGCCCCATATAAATATGTATTTCTTTCATTTATATAATTTTGTATTGTTGATGCTATTATTTGTATTTGCCAAGCATCTTTATTATATTCTTTCATCATATTATCAACATCTAAGACTGTTTTATATTCTATATACATTTTTGTATCACTTGGTTTATCAGGTTCTAATTCATTTATTGCTTCTTTTACAAACTCTATATAGCCATCACTATAATAGGAATAAGTTGTATCATTATAGAAATACTTATATATACAATTTGATAAAATCATAAATGCTAATGTTACTAACAATAATATATATATAGCTTTTTTCTTAAAAATTTTGGTTAATTCATTTTTGATTAAATTATTCAATTACATTCCCTCCTGTCTTTTCAAAAAATGCTTCTTCTAATGATTTTTCTTCTTTTTTCACTTCATATATAGGAATTTTTTTATTTACTAGTAATTCTATTATTTCTGGTACTTCTTCTTTTACTGCGTCTATTTTAAATTTATTTTCATTTATTATTATTGCACCTGGCAATATTTCTTTTATTCTACTTGCATCTTTTATCTCAAATAATTTATAATTTGCTTTTTCTTCTTTCTTTATTTCTGATATTCCACTCGTTTCTATTATTTCTCCATTTTTTATTATACAAACTTTATTTACTAAATTATCTAATTCTGCTAAATTGTGACTAGATATTAATATTGCCATTTTTTCATTTTTAGCAAGGTCTAAAAGTAATTCTCTCATTTCTTTTATTCCTTCTGGATCCAAGCCATTTGTTGGCTCATCTAAGATTAGTAATGATGGTTTATGAAGTATTGCTTGTGCTATTCCTAATCTTTGTCTCATTCCTAATGAATATTTGGATACTTTATCATTTATTCTATTTTCTAATCTTACTAATTTAACAACTTCTTCTATTCTCTTTTTATCGATTCCTTTATAAAGGTTAGCAATTAATTTTAAATTTTCATATCCTGTTAAGTACATATATAAATCTGGATTTTCTACTATAGCTCCTACTTTTCTTATTGCTTTTTCAAATTCTTTTTCTATATCAAATCCATTTATTAAAACTTTTCCTTTGGTTATTCCTTGTAATCCTAATATTAATTTTATTGTAGTTGTCTTTCCTGCACCATTTGGACCTATAAAGCCTAGTATATCTCCTTCATATAATTCTAAAGATATATTTTTTAATATTTGTTTCTTTCCAAATGTTTTATATAAACTTTCACATTTTAATACTAGTTCTTTCATTCTTATCCTCCTTCATTTTTTTCTTATTTTATCATATGTATATTTTTAATACCATTTATTTTTTCTTAATTAAATATGAATAATTTATTAATAAACAAAAAATAAAAACTAAGAACTTAAAATCCTTAGTTTTTATTCCTCTCTATCTTTATCGACATTTTCTTCTAGCTCATTTTCTTTTATATATTTTTTCCAAAATGGTGTTGTTGTATCTAATGTATGTGTTCTATATTGTTTATCAAATTCTCTAAGCTCTATTTTATCAAAATTCATTGTTTCTAAATTCAAAATGTGCATAGTATTTTCTAAATCTTTTTCTCCTATATGCAATGCTAATATCTTTTTTTCATTATTTTCATCATCCTTATTATATACAAATCTAGTATTTACTAAATTTTTATCTATTCCTAATGTTATCATGCTATATTCTAAAATTTCTCTTGTTTCTGATAAGTGTGTAGCTTCTTTTGGGAATTTTTCTGTAAACATTTTAAAAAAAGCATTTAATTTTTCTTGATTATTTTTCCAATTTTTTGAATTTATTTTTTGTATTTCATGATATATTGGCATTTTAAAATTCCCATTTTCGTCTGTTATACCAATACTTTTATAAATATTTCTTAGTTCTTTATCATCTATTTTTACTACATTTTCAGGTGGATTTTCTAGTCTATGTGATTCTGAAATTCCTTTTTCTTTTTCTCTTAATTCTTCATAAGTTAAACCAAAATATTGTGGTTTTCCCTGATATAGTGAAGATGATAAGTCCCAAGTAGCATCTGAAATAAGATTGCCACCTTCCACTTCTGAAAGTAAAAATGCATGTGTTCCTGATGATAAAACTCTTGAATCTACTCCTATCCTTTTTAAAATATTTTTTTCTATTGATGTTATTCCATTACAAACGTTTAATCCTTTTGTCAGGGATTTCCACATACTTCTTTTATTTAAAGCTGTATTAAAATCCTTTCCATCAAAAATAAAATCAGGATAATATGATATTAATTCTCCCATTTTATAATGAACATAAGCAACTTTTTGTTTTTTAGTCCATTTATCATCCATTTCTTTAATAATTGATTCTATTATTTCTTCCCCTTGTAAAAATTCTTTTCCACTCATTCCGTAAATCATAGAATAATTCATTCCAATATCTTCATTACAATTTTTTACAAAATCTCTTATAAATTTATAATAATCTTGATTTCCATTTTCTGAAATTGCAATTGTATTCAAATTAGGTACTTTAAATGGCAAATCTATATATTTATCAAAATCACCACTTATTGATACATTCCAAATAAGACTACTTTTTTCATCTGGCATTAAAAATTCTATTGATTTTAAATCTTCTAAACTATGATTTTCTAAAAATTCTTCATATGTATCCATATTATTATACCAATTCCTTCAAATTTATTTTTTCTTTTATATTATAACCATTTCTATCATCTCTTTCAACATTTGATGAATATTTCAAATATGTTCTAAACCCCTGTCTCTTTTCATTTTCAGAATTTTTATTTTCTATCTTTGCTTCTTCTAATAATTTTGTTTTGTTTAATTTAAATAACCTTTTAAAAAACTCTTTTAACCATTCCATTAATAATCTCCTATATTTTATTTATTCTTATATATTTATATATCACATTTTCTACATAATTTAAAGCCTCATAATTTGTAATATATTTTCCCTTATGTCGATTTTCTAAACTTGACCTTATTATTTTTATCTGCTGATTATATTGTCTTTTATACATTTTAGCTAAAAGTTCTTTACTTAATCCTTGTTTCCACTTTTCTATTATTTCATTTTGCCTCATACTACATTCACCTATATGTAGTATTTCTTTTTTATAAAAATTTATAACTTCATATTTTTATAAACTAAAAAAGAACAAGTTTTACCTTGCTCTTAAGTATTTATTAATCATCCATTTCTATATTATCAAATAATTCATCATTAAAAAAATCCTTTAATTTCATTCCCAAACCTTCACAAATATATTCTATCATTTCTAATCTTATCATTTTTCTTTTTCTGGATAAAAATTTTGATAACGTAGAACGTGATATTCCTGCTAATGTACTAAGTTTTGACACACTTATATTTCTTTCTTCTATTAAATTAGTAATTCTTATTCTTATTGCTTTTGACAAATCCACACTAAAATCTCCTTTTAGAAGGTATTTCCCCTTTCAAGAAATTTTAACAAAAAACTTGTCTACTTTTGTTGACAATTATCAACAGCTTTAGTATTATTTATTTATCACAAAAGAAATAAATAATATATATGATTTTTTATTAAAAATTTGCCATATTTAATCTAAATAATTAGCCACATAATTTAAGTTAAATTAAAAATTTAATACTTTTGTGATATTAATATAATTCAAAAGATGAAAGGGGTGATATATATGTATAATGGAAATAATAATTTAGGTTTAGCAAGTTTAATATGTGGAATTGTATCAATATTTATATTTCCTTTTATATTTGGTATAGTGGGGGTTATTTTAGGAATAGTCGGAATATCCAAACAAGAAGATAAAAAAGTCTATTCCATAATTGGAATAATATTAGGTATTTTTAGTGTTTTATATTCATTTTATGCATATGGTTAATTATAAATGTAATTTATTTAATTTTGTTAAAAATAAAAGGAGAATATTATGATGTTAAAAAATGAAAAAGGTATTTCTGGATTAGTATTATGTATCGTTATTATTATAATTATAATTTTCTTAGTTGTTGTTTTTAATGAAACTAGTGAAAATGATTATAACGTTTCAACTTCAACAAGTACTAGTAGTAGTGTCTCAAAACCTAAAGAAGATCGTTCTACCTATATTTCTAAATGTACAACTATTGATTACACATCATTAGCTAGAAATCCCAATCAATATAAAGGAAATTATTATACTTTTACAGGAGAAGTTATTCAAGTTTTAAATGATGGTAATGATGTAACATTAAGAGTAAATGTTACACCTAAAAGATATACATATTCTAATGAAACATATTATGAAGATACAATATTAGTATCTTATACATATTCCAATAGTTATGAAAGTAGAATTCTTGAAGATGATATTATAACAATTTATGGTCAATCTATTGGTACGTATACTTATGAAGCAATTACCGGTGCTCCAATAACTGTACCTGCTATAATTGCTGGATACATAGATATTAATTAAAAATAACTAAACAATATAAAATAAAAAGACGAGATATCGAGGCTGCTGAAAAAGTAGTTCAAAAAAATAGTGAATTAGAAAATATTTTTTCTAATTCACTATTTTTTATATACT